>JBEAYO010000007.1:0-20289 GCA_041159285.1 Bacteroidota bacterium
AATATCAACAGTAAACTTTGATCCAGGTTTTTAATGTCTGTGGAAACCTGTTTTATACTTCAAAGATATTGGATTTTACTTTAAATGTTGATGCGAAGTGACATATTGTGCGTGCCGCCATAGATTTTCGTGCTGCGGAAAGCATAGTCAATCGCAAAACGGGGCGCCTTCTCCTTTTTGTTGGTCGGGATGTTAAGCGTCGCGCCAAAGGCAAGGCCAGTGTACAGGGGCTCTGTAGCGGCACTGTTCTGGGACAACTTGCCGAAATCCAGCTTGTAGCCGCCGCGCAGCATCACCAATTCGCGGAAGGAATATTCCACGCCGCCTCCAATCTGATCTTCTGAGAATGCATTGGAGGTGTAGTTGCCGGCCAGCGTGAAGCGGTTCTTGCCCGGCAGATGGAAATCATAGGAAAGGCCTATGTTCAGCACTGATTGCAGTTCAAAAGTGGCAGGACGTTGATCGGCAGAAATCAGGTGGTTGCCATCGAAAGCGGGAATCTCCAGCTCGGTGGTCAAACCTTCTCCCTTGAATTTCATCCTGCCGCCAATGTTGCGCAGCGAAATGCCAAACTTGAAGTTGTCCTGCTCCCCTGTGACATACTGAACGCCTGCATCCAGGGCCACTGCGGAAGCTATGACGTCCTCAACCCCCTCGGAAACAATCCTGACCAGGGCGCCCACCGAGACCTTGTTTTCAAAAATATGGGAATACGCTATGCCCATGTTGAAAAAACGAGGGGAAAAGGTAGAGCCGGTGCCCTCAGGCTGTATAGTGGTCGTGCGAGGAATATCCCCGAAGTCAAGCGTCATCAGACTAATGCCCAGGGCGCCGTTCTCTCCGATCTTTTGAGACAAGCCAAGTGCATTCATAGTGATGCCTGTTCCCTGGAGGTAAATCGCATGCCCGAAAACCACCTCTGTTTTGGAAATTCGTGAAAGGCCTGCCACGTTGAGTCGCATTGCCTCCACCCCACTGATCATGGAGGTAGTCATGGTGTGCAAACCCGCACTGCGAGCCCAGGGGTTCATCAGCAGTTCTGGTGCCCCCGCTTCTCCCTGGCGGTCAGGATTGCCGGCCCAGGCAGCGGGCAGCAGCAACGTGCAAAACACCAACAATAGGAAAGAGTAAATGAACCTATTCATAAAAATTCTTTTGAAATGGATGTAATCCGCCTGACAGCCACACAGCAAGCGTTGACGCAGGCTGTCAGGCTGTCAGGCGGATTGATTTTAATTGGATCCCGTCGGATCAAACTGCCGGTTGATACCAAACCACTTCAGCGTCCGTTCTCCCAAACCAGGAGCAGCGATGTGGACGAGGTAAACCCCTCCGGCAACGGGTATGCCCTTTGCATTTTTCAAATCCCACTCAAGGTCGGGAATTATCTGCGGACTGGAAATCCCACTGCCAATAGGCGAAGGCGGCGTTTCATCCCGATTGTACTGTCGGATGAACTTGCCATCCAACGAGTAGATGGTCACCACGCACTTGGCCGGCAGATTGGTGATTTTCACAATGTTAGTCACCCTTGAATCCTCATACTGCGAGAAGGCATAATACGGATTCGGCACCACATTGATCATGTCCAGCGCACTCTCCACTCCAGCTTCGTCCAATGGCTCAGCCTGTTTGCCTTCCAGCTTGAAGCGGTAGGTGGGATAGCCATTGAACTCGTTAGTTCCCGCCTTCACCTGATACGGGTTGTCAACGCGCAGCTTCACCGTCAGCTCATTTGGAATGAGCCCTTCTGCATAGCTGAGCATTTTCGTATTCGGGGTCATCAGCGGGAAACCTGCCCAGATGACGCGCTTTAGTCCGTTGACCTTCTTGAGGGAGTTCTCATTGGGATCGAAACGGGTACGCAGATAGGCACAGCTGTCGTATTTCTCGCTGGTAACGTAAATGAAGTGCTGACCGCCACCATAGTAGTGCATCGGACTGAAAGGACTGAGCTCCGTCAACAACACATCCGGAGTGGGGTTGAATATCATGTCAGCCCCATTTGGTTTTCCATCCGGATAGGCATCCAGGAAACCATTCTCCGCTGAATAGGCGGAGTTTTCGCCGAAGAAGATGTTGAGCCTTTCCCCGGTCTCCACATCAAGGGCATAACCTGGGAACCAACCCATGCCCTTGCCATCGCCATCTTCGTCCGGCAGGCCATCGTTGTTTGTATCCTCCTTGCCGACGGAATTGCCATCGCGCAGGTCAAACTGCACATTGCCGCCCTGGGAGGTTACCGGCTGACCGCTTTCATTGTTGGCCAGGCCGTAGTCGTTGATCATGGTTTCCACCACCACGCAGCGGCTCCACTTCGACTTGTCCGGCGTAAAGACGATATCTATGTTGCGAACCTGCTTGAGCAGGGCTTCGTCGTTCACCAGGTTGGCATTGCCCTGCTTCCAGGCCGGGCTGATGTAAAATGATTCATTCTGCTGCGGGCGTGCTTCCCAGTCCAGCGCCATGTAGGGCGTGAAATAACCGGGGCCTATGTTGGCCAGGATTTCATGCCTCCTGTTTTGCCATTTTGACTTATAGCGGACGTAGTCGAATACAATGCCCGAGAAGGGATTGCTGGGCACACTCAGTCCGTCTTTCACGCCTGACAGCCAGGACACCTTGGTTGGGTCAGTGTAGCTTTCCTCGTAACCAAGCGCCCCATCTGTTGTCTCGTTGGACCAGGTCCCGAAATCAGCAGTCTGACCTATCGCTATCGAAAACCCATATTTGCCGAGGATTTGCTCGTTGAGTGAAGCGATGGTGGTATCAGACAAAATAGCCGGATCGTTGCCGTTCAGCTCCCTGAATTGCCAATAGACCTTTGAATCCAGCTTCGTATTGGTCATGATTTCGTCCACAAAAGTAACCTCGAAGTCTCCGTCCAATACATCCAGTGGGTTGAAAATGCGGACATCGATTGGGCCTCTTCCAGGCTTGTAAACGATTTCTCCATTGAAGGTGCCGTTCATGATAGCTTCGCGGGTTTCATCGGAGATGTCCAGGAAGTTTCCGCCTACCCCTTCGCCGTCAATTCTGGTAATTACCGGACCATCGCCATAGCTGGCGTTCAGCTTGCGGTCCACAATTGGCCTCGGAATCGGAGCGTAGGTCCTGATATTGCGGCGACCTTCCAGGTAGGTGATCTTCTGACCAAGCGCTGTCAAAGGGTCGAATTGCTCGTAATTGTTGTTAGCGTAGGACTTGACAGAAAAATAGTACTTGCGGTGGTTGATGAGTTTCCGGTCGCCGGTGGCGAACTGGTCTTCACTAATCGGGAAGGTATGCCTGATACCCTGATCCAATCCCTCCACCTTTACCTCTGGATAAAACACAAACTCGGGAGCGCTGGGATCAATTTCCTTACCCGGATTTTCAACAGCCACCCAGTTATACATGGTCTTGATCCCATTCTTGACATCCACCTGGAAGACCAGGCGGGCCTTCGTGGGATCGTCAAACTCAGCAGTGCTGACATTGGGACCTGACAACTGATAAATCAGATAGCCTTCGAAGTTGTAGGTGTTGTCCACTCCCTCCGGGAAACCGATGCCGGCCTCCTCATAGCTCTCCTTGTAGTTGTTGGAGGAGGAGGAGTTTGTCAGGACAGCAATAATTTCCCTGTCGAGCTCGATCCAATCCACATCCGGTGCATCAGGGCCGTCGACAATGTCAAAGCAATTGTCGAAGAGGTCCTGCGCGATGTCATCTGCCACCTTCAGGCGGGAGATGTCAGGACAGGGATATTCCAGGTTCGGAACCCAGACTGCACCGATGATCAGCTCGTTCACAGCACCTGGCTGCAGGAGGAAAGGACCTGAAGCCTGGACCGTGCGGCGGTCGTAGGCCGGGAGCGAGGGCAGCGGCGAGGGTTTGCACATGGACCAACCCTGGGGATCGTTCGGATCGTCCACAAATGCAAATTTGATGAAGTCGTTGCTGCCAGGGTTGTAGGCATCTCCGCCAAAGGTGAACGGAGTACCGTCGCGCCAGCTGCCGGAGAGATAGCGATAAAACTCAACGCCTGTACCCGGGTCTGTAGTACCCGGAGACGGGGGTGGCTGGCCTGATCCTGCACGGTTGATATAGGTGAAGGAAGACATACCCAGCTCCTCGCGGAATTCGTTCAGCGGGCCGCGGAAATAATCGACCCCGACAATGGGGATTTCCGTTCCGTAAGTCGGCGTATTGCTGCTTCCGACCGTGCAGGTGGTACCGGTAGTGCCATCTTCCGCATCCGTGTTGTAGGTGTAGGCAAGGCTCCTGGCAGTATCGCAACCGATGTAATCATCTTCGGAACATCCAAGGTCTGCATCCACCCACATGGCGAAATAAGTACTGTCAATATCTTCGGCAGCGCGGTTGATCAGCTTGTAGCGCTGGAAGGTCATATCGTTGATCTGGTCATTGGTAGCATAGGCGAAAGCCTGAACCTGTACCTCCATACGGATGGTAAAGCCGTTCGACTCGCCGTGGGCAGCTCCACCCCCTTCGTCGTTGTAGACCCAGAAGATCATCTGGTCAGGATACTGAGGCGGAAGGCGGTTGCCCAGGGCATCTTCCTCGCAGCCTCTGATTTCAATGACGGGGAAGTCACCTTTGAGCGGATCGTAGTAAGTGTCTCCATCTTCATCCCAGAAGCCAGCAAGACCCTGGTCAGTGTCCGGGAGATCAAACTGGTTGATGGCAAAGAAATAGGGATTGCGCTTGCCTGGCCAGCCCTTGACCCCTTCCGGAATCATATCAACGGTGTACTCGGCGCCCTCATCCCTGGCTGCGCGGAACAACTCCAGGTGAAGTTCGATTTCCTCGCGGGTTACCTCGAAGAAGCGATCCCAACGGTCGCAAACATCCTTGGATGTCACACCTCCGTCAGGCGTCAGGGGACCCGTCCAGAAGTCTGATTGGTTGGAGGCGTTGCCGTATTGCTGGCAGGCTACCTTCAGGTTGCCACCTGGGTCCACACCACCCAGCCAAACAGCGCCGGCAAAGATGGATGAAACTTCCGTTTGACCGGGCTCCACCTTTGGCACCACGTACTTTCCATCGCTGCGGTTCCACCAGACGTCGCCACCACTGGTCAGAGTAGCGCGGATGTTGTTGACATCCTGCTGGGTCTGTCGCTTTGCCGTCGTGCACTGCTCCCGGTACTTTACCTGCTGGTCAGGCTTGGGTGCCTGATCTTTCGGGTTGTACCAGGCAAAAGCCGAGGACGTCAGTGCCCAAAAGCTCACTGCGACTGCAAATATTCTTTTCAAATTACGCATAGTAAACTTTTTAGTTGAGATTAAGCAATACCAAGACTATTGGAATTGAAAACTTTATATTTCGTGATTAAAAATCCAAAATGGCACCCAAAAATATCCTCCGGGGGAGGCTGAAGTTGTCGGGGTTCAGCAAGCGCCAGGAGTAGGCGGCAAGGAATGCCTCCTGGTTGACGCCCGGCCTGAAACCACCCTCCAGGAAGCGCTGACCGCGAGCGGAGTTAAGGAAGCCGTCGTCAGTCGGCGAACCGGTAAACCTGTAAACGCTCTGGATGTTGCGGCGGTCAAAGACGTTGGACACGCGCAGGTAAACATTCAAGCCCATGGCCTGCTTCGATTCCGGCTTGCCCAGGGTGAATTGCTTGTCAACCTGTGCATTCACCGTCAAATTCCAGGGAAGCCTGGAACCGTTGATGGAACCTTTGATACCGGAAGCACCCAGGATCTCCGACTGCACAGCAGCAGTGTAAGGACGGCCCGAAACTGCAATACCGGTAAGGTTCAAACCTGCGTTCGCAAGAATGTCAATACCGGCGATGGTGGGACCATTGTATGACTTACCGGAACCGTAGCGGTAGTCTATGATACCACTGATGCGATGACGCTCGTCATAGCTCATCGGGAACAGCGAGCGCTGAACACCCCTGCCACCCACGCCGCGGGAAGAGTTGGCATCTGAACCGGTGCCGTCTGCGAACTGCAGGGTATAGGCAAGGTTCATGGAGATGTTGCCCGTCCTGCGCATGTCATAGCTCACAGAAAAGCCCTTGACAGTGGCAAAGTCCAGGTTGTCGTATGTCTCGTAAACGTTGAGCGGTGCAGGTATGAACTGGTAGAAACGGCTCTGGATCATGTCGCGCAACTCCTTGTAGTAGGCGGACAGTTTCAGTGCGGCTGAGTTGCTCAGCTTTTGCTGGAAGCCGACCTCGTAGTCCACCGTGCGCTCAGGCTTCAGGTTGGCGTTCGGGCGAAGGCCGCTGCCGTTGGTTTCCCAGTAGAAGTAAGTGAGCGGGCTCACGAAGCTGTTGCTGGGCGGACGCTGAACCAGTACGTCGTAGTGGGCAAAGAAGTTAGCCTCATCGGAGATGGGGAAGGAGAAGGCCAGGCGAGGCATCCAGTTCACCTGGGGCTTGTAATCCTCAAAGGAAATGTCCGGATCAAACTCCTTGCTGGTGATGTTGCGCCTGTTCTTGTCATCTTCTGCATAGCGCGGGAACACCAGGTTTCCACCGAAGATCTCGAAGCCGCTGTTGGCTGGCTGGCCTGAAGGGAAGTACCAGGTGTCGCCGTCGCGGTAAGCCTGTACTGCCTCTCCTCCATCACTGGTCACATATACCTTGAAGTCATCTCCGATGTTGCCAGGCGTTTCGACGCCAAAGCGGCTGCGGAAATCAGAAGCATTAATGACATCGTACAGGGAGTAAGGATCCTTCAGCACTTTGTTGTTGGCATCGAAGCGATCCACACGCAGACCAATTCGGAAAATCACATCCTTGAAAGTGAATTTATCCTGGATGAATGCCGCCTGATAGTTGGGTTGGAAGGCAGCTACCGGGAAGGTTCGTATGCCGTTTTCCTCAGTTGCCGTGAAAAAGTCTTCAAAGGTGATGCCGTCAATCCTGTTTCCAAGGTAATCATAACCGTAGTAATTCAATCCCAGGTTGTTGAAATCGTTCAATTCCCTGGCAGAGAACATGGAAAGGCTCAAATCAGAAGGATTCATGCCGTCGACGTTCACATATTCGTTGATGTTGGCTCCCAGCGCATCACGCACGCGCTGATAAAAGCTCTTGTCTGTCAAATCTGTCTGAACGGCAGGAGCATAGAGCGCATAGGCCGAATCCGGCACATATAATACAGTGTCTCCTGTGAAGGCATCCAATGCGAGATAAGGGGCATTGAAGGTGCCGACCTGCTGGGTAGAGTCAAGACCTGTACCCTCCAAATGCTGGTTGGCCAGCAGCCTGGCTACCGTCCAGAGTTCCCTCGGGTTGATGCTGTATCCCCTGCTGATGGTCTGCTCATACAACAGACCGAACTGAATGTTGTGCCTGGCACCCTTGCCTCCCCTTGGCACCAATTCGAAAGAAGTACTGGCGTTGAAAGTGTAGAGGTCGAAGTCGTTCTTGCTGCTGGAATTGTAAATCTGACCTACGTTGGTGTGCAGGTTGGTCCAGACGTTGCTCAAGAAGCCGGGAAGACGTCCGTTGATGACGTCGAACTCGTCGAAGGAGTCATTGTCCTCTGGATTGAGGACATAGCGCGTCAGCACGGGGTTGATATCCGTATTGGGGGTGTATCCCAGGAATTCACGGGTATAGTCAGTATGCTTGAAGTTGGAGACCACAATAATTGAATCTCCAATTGCTTCCGGCGTAAAGTCAATGAAAGGCGTCCACTGGAGGTCATAGTTGCCGATGTAGCCATAGTTGAAGAGGTTGTCGCCATGGAATTTGTCGGCCGTCTCACTGATGCCCTTCTCATAACCGAACTGCAGGACATACACTGCGTTTTGAATCAGGGAACCCTTCTGCTCTGTGCCCGTGGGGTTAGTAGAGCTGGCTCCTCCCAACCTGTGGCGGAGCCTGAAGTTACCGCGATAGCGCACGTTGTCGTTGGTGGGATTATTGTGGCTATTGAAGGTTCTCCACCCACCGGGCGTGAACTTATTCTTGATTGAATAATATGTACCCGAGAAGGTCACATCCACGTTTTTACCGACGTTGGCATCGATCTTGGCCGTGAGGTCTATAGAGGTGCGGTCCTCATTCGGCTTATACTTCAGCTTTTGGACATCGCCGTTGGTGAGTGACTCCGCGGTTGGAATGCCCGTGCTGCCAACAAAGCGAATCGGCTCTTGCTCAAGGGCTTTCAGCACCTCGTCTTTTACCACGTAAACGGAAGTTGCCGGCGGGTCGTCATCGAGGTTGTATTGGTACTGGCCACCCAGGCGATAGCCCAGGATCGTCTTGCCTTTCCGCTTCAAGAGTGGTCCACTGAGCGTAAGGCTAGCCAGCCGCTGGTCGTAGGGGTCCAGGAATTTGGAAGTCTCCAATTCCACGCCACCGCCAAAACTTTCAGAAGGGCCCTTGGTGGTCACGGAGATGATACCACCCGTTACGTCCCCGTAGCGGGCCTCCACACCACCGGTGATCACCTGCAATTGTTCGATCTGCTGCTTGGGAATCATCCGGCCGCTGACCCGGATGCCATCGATGTAGTAGTTGGTGGCATCACTGCGGGAACCGCGGATACTGAGTGCATCCCCTTCATCAGCGGAGGCGATACCGGCGCCGAGAGAAGCCAGGGCGTTGACATCGCGGGTAGGCAGGTTTCGGATCTGCTCGCTGGACAAGGTGTTGCCCTGGGTGGTGTTATCCTGCTCGATCAATGGCTTTTCGTACTTCACCACGACTTCCGTCAGCGTAACACCTGAGGAGAGCTTCGCATCCAACTTGTTCGCCTTGCCAGCATTAACCGTCACTCCTTCGACCCGGGTTTCCTGGTATCCGGTGTAGGAAAACACGACATCGTAGGTGCCGGGGTCAATTTCCGTCAGACTGTAGAAACCATCTACATCGGTTTCCGTCCCGGTAATGAGCACCCCGCTCCGGTAAAGTGCAACCGTTCCGAAGATGATCGGCTCCCCGGAATCAGCATCTTTCACCGACCCCTGCAGCGAAGTCTGGGCATAGGCTGCCGCTCCGGCTGTCAGGAATGCGATGGTGAGTAGTAAATAACGTAGCATAAACTTTAATTTTGTTAGGTTGTAAAACGTGATTCTCTGTGGCTGCTTTGTCCAGAATGCGCAAACATAGTAAAACTATAATTGCCCGCAAAATACCTTTGCCGGATATTGTTCTGCCAGCAATACAAAATCCATGCTTTGCTGCAATTTCAGGCATTTTTGTGACTTGAAATGTCTGCTCTCTGCTATTTTGGCATACGTAGTTTGGGGAGCCTGTCCAAAAGCCCTGTTTGCGAGGCACCTTCCCGTGCAGTCGCGCGAGACAAAGCCCCGCACGAATAAAATCCCCACTGAGCCTGTCTCAAAAGACTCCTTCGGCGAGACACCCTCTTTTGAATAGGGCGCAGGGCTGCGCCCTGCGCCCAAAAAAATCCTTCCCGGAAGCCAGGCGGTACCGGCGGGACAGATGCCAGTCCCTTTGAGCAAGGCTCAAACCCGTTCCACCTGCTGTAAGCATCAATTTCCCTGGCCTTCGTCCACCTGCTGCTTCGATTTCATGTGCGACAACACCAGTTTGATTTCCCCGTAGCCGTACTTTTCTCCAAAATGCTCCTTCACGGCGCCGGACAGTGGCACCTCCATGGCAGCCATAAATGCCTCCAGCTCCCGGACTGCAGGCATTTCCATCACCTCACCAATGTCAAGAGCACCTGATTCAATGAAATGGGCCAGGTGGCCCTCAATGGTGCCCCGCACCAGATTCCGCTCAGCCGCAATTTCATCAATGGTCTTGCCGGAGCGGAACATCTCATAACTCACCGTCTTGGTGTCAGTCTTGGGCTGCGCAAAAAACAAATCCCCCTGGGAAATCTGCTTCTCCGCACAATAAGCACTCACCAGGTCCATGATGTCCTGCCCGTAGCGCTGGGCCTTCACCTCCCCAAAACCCTTGATGCGCTTCAAAGATGCTATGTTCCCCGGCAACAACTGGACGATCTCCGTGAGCGACTTCACCGGAAGGACATCGAAGGCATCCAGCCCAAGTGCCTCCGCCGTGTCCTTGCGCCAGCGCTGGAGCCTTTTGTAAAGCTCCACATGCACCACGCCGGACGGAATCTTCCCTTCCTGGCCGCCGCCTGAGGAACCCGGCTTCGTCGCGACGGCAAAGTCCACCGCTGCGTCTGCCTTCGCCCGAATGTAGGAACTGGTGGAAAACCCGTTTTTACAAGTATAATAAACTGCCTTCTTGACAAAGAGCTCCTGGTTCAGCTTCTCCAGGCGCTCCATGACCGACTTCAGGGCTGCCTTGTTGTCTGACAACACCTGAATGTTCTTCATTTCCGGCAGCAACTCGGTGCTGATCTTGTCAAAAAAGTAGATGCTGGCCTTGCCAACCCGCTCCTGCAGAGGCTCATGTTCATCCGGCATTTCCGCCTGCTGAAAATAATATTCCAGCTGGGGCAGGAACTTGGCGGCGACCTGGAAAAGGTGTTCCCTGCACTTCTCTGCCAACACCGTCAACTGCTGGTGCCCCCCACCTTGCAGCGAGCGGCCATGCTCCAGGAACTGCCGGTTGGCCTGGTCGAGTTGCAACTGCAGCCCCCGGAAACTGAACAGCTCCCGGATCAGGTCCTTCTGGTACTCGCGCTTCGAATCCTGCAGGTCGCCCCTGCCAGGGGCGTTCCTGACAGCATCGTCGGTAAAGCTGCTCACCACCCCGTCCGTCTTTACACTGTGGAACTCAATTTTGGAGCGCAAGACAACCCCCTCAAAGGTCTTGCAACGGCTGAGGGCCACGTACACCTGCCCCGGGGCAAAGGAAGCCTGGGCATCAATGATGGCTCGCTCGAAAGTCAACCCCTGGCTTTTGTGAATGGTGATCGCCCAGGCCAGCTTCAGCGGGTACTGGGTAAAGGACCCGATCTCCTCTTCCTTGACTTCCTTTGTCTGCTCATTGAGCTTATAGCGGAGGTTCTTCCACTCGGCCGGCACCACCTCAATGTCCCTGTCTTCCCCGGGACAACGAACGTAAACGACCTTGCCCTCAATGTCGGTTATCCTTCCGATCTTCCCGTTGTAATAGCGCTTCTCAACAGAGAGGTCATTCTTGACGAACATGACCTGCGCCCCAGGCTTCAGTTCCAATTGCTCCTCCGTGGGGTAGGAATGGGCTGGAAAATCGCCTGTAACGCTGGCGAAGAATATGTGGGAAGCGGCATTTAGTTCGGTAAGTTTCCGGTTGTTGATGTCCTGTGCGGTGTTGTTATGTGCCGTCAGGGTGATGTATCCCTCCTCCTCGCCGGGGCGGAAGTCGGCGCGGTAACGGCTGTTCAATACGCGCAGGACCCCCGGATCCATTTCATTGTCCCTGACTTTATTGAGGATTTCTATGAATTCACTGTCCGACTGGCGGTAGATGTGTTTCAGCTCAATGGTTACGGGCGAGGCTTTCTTCAAGGCCGTGCTGCTGAAAAAGTAGGGAGTTTCATAGACGCTGCGCAACATCTCCCATTCATCTTGCTTGACCACGGGGGGTAGTTGATGAAGGTCGCCGATCATCAGCAACTGCACGCCACCGAAGGGCTTTCCGAAGTCACGATACCGCCGCAGCACTTCGTCTATGGAGTCCAGCAAGTCGGCCCGGACCATGCTGACCTCATCTATGACCAGGAGGTCAACGCTCTTGATCAAATTCATCTTGGCACTGTTGAAGCGCCGGAATCGGTTGTCTTCCCTGGTTGAGCCGGGCAGCTGGGGGCCGAAGGGCAGCTGGAAAAAAGAGTGGATGGTCATGCCACCTGCGTTGATGGCGGCTACGCCTGTTGGTGCCACCACCACCATTCGCTTGACGCCTTCCTCTTTGATGC
The DNA here is from genome assembly GCA_041159285.1 of Bacteroidota bacterium. Classification (GTDB taxonomy): domain Bacteria; phylum Bacteroidota; class Bacteroidia; order Chitinophagales; family Saprospiraceae; genus UBA6168. The sequence goes on from JBEAYO010000007.1 coordinate 11,820, forward strand.
GGTGGAGGAAGGTGGTTTTTCCCGTTCCGGCTTTGCCGGTCAGGAAAATATGGCGGTTCGTGTTGCGCACAAATTCAAAGGCGAGGTCGATTTGGGGATTGGGGATTTCTTTCATGCCGATTTTCTTTTGATCGTTAAAAAATCATCTTTTTCTCAAATATAAGAATTGCAGCGGCTTTTTGCAAACTTTTCCATTTAGCTCCCGTTTGGGCACAATCCAAAGCTACGGCATTATCCCGATTCAATCCTCAGAAGTCTTCAGCAATTCCTCGTGACCTCCGGCCGGCATTTGCTTCCTGCTGAGCTCAAGAAAGTACCCCACCTGAAGAAAATCCCGGCTCAACTGGCTGGTCAGCCTGTAGTCGTACTGGTGCAGATAACCTATCAAAAAAGTGGACTTGGGGGAAACTTTGTAGCTCAGTGAAACGAAAGCCCTGTTTCTCTCGAAATACGGGGCTCTTTCAGACATGAATATTTCATCCCCGGCCACCAGCTGGAAGGGTTGATACCCGCGCTTGTTATTGCCCAGGGGGTAGGAAAATGCAATCCTGTAGCGGAAGCGGTTGCGGTAACCGTTCAATGTGAACCTGAATTCTGCACGGTAACGCTGCTCCACCCTCAGCTTCCAGTAGTTGTGGAACATGATAACCGTTGGCCAAATCCTGAATTCACTGCCTACCTGCGGCTTCACGAAATCCCCGTTGTTCCCGTAAGTTTCGTATTGTCCCACTGCAAGCCCGACAACCATGTCGGGGTGGGCCCTGTACAGCAACCCTCCTTTGTACTCGTAATAAAAAAAGTGATCGTACAGGCGGAGTGAGCGCAACTGGGCCTCTCCGAACAAGCTCCACTTGCTGGTGAGGCCGTAGCGGAGGTTCAGGATGTTCCAGGTGCCAAGGTCTTGTCCTGACTGGCATACGCCGTCGCTGGAATGAAAAAACAAGAGTGCAGTTGCCGCCAGCAATGATCTCCAGTTCACAGCAGCCCTGGGGCTCAGCGGGCTCGCTGACAAGGAAAGTCCTGGCGCAAGGAGGGATATCAATGCCAGGCTTTGGAAGAATTCGCGTCTCTTCATCTTTTGTTTCTCTTTTTGTAACTCTTTAGCATCCCTTGCAGAGGCTGCTTACCTTCCGGAAAGGGCGGAAACAGCCAAAATGTAAACTCCTTTTTTTGAGAATGCTAATGCCCGGTGGCCTCTCCCGCCCCGCGGGGAATCCTGATGTCCTCCACCATGTCCTGAATGGCGGGAGGCGGCGGCGGAGTCAGCCGGGATATCACGACCGTCACCACCAGATTGATGAGCATCCCTACCGTGCCTATCCCTTCCGGAGAAATCCCCCAGAGGTAATTGTCGGCACTCCAGCCCAGGAACTTGAAACCGATGATGTAGCCAGCGGTGAACAACAAGCCTGAGAGCATGCCTGCTATCGCTCCTGCACTGTTAGTGCGCTTGTCAAAGATGCCGAGCAGGATGGCAGGAAAAAAGGAAGATGCGGCCAGGCCAAAGGCAAATGCCACGATGGCAGCCACGAAATCCGGCGGATAGATGCCTATCAGGCCTGCCAACAGCACCGCCACCGCAGCAGCCAGGCGGGCTGCCCGCAGCTCCTGTTTCTCACTGATGCCTGGCATGAGGGCATTCTTCAACAAATCATGAGAGATGGCAGCAGAGATGACCAGCAACAGGCCGGCAGCAGTGGACAGCGCAGCCGCCAGTCCGCCCGCAGCCACCAGGGCAATCACCCAGGCAGGCAGCCCGGCTATCTCGGGATTCGCCAATACCATGATGTCTTTGTCAATCTCCAGCTCATTTCCCTTTGCATTGACGGCTGCCATCCTGGCGAGAAAAGCCGGGTCCTGGTTCTTGTCGTTGTAATACTGTATCTTGCCATCGCCGTTTTTGTCCTCAAACTGAATGAGGCCGGCACCCTCCCACTTTTCAAACCATTTAGGCACATCTGAGTAAGGCAGCTCGGATACTGTCTCCAGCAGATTGGTCCGCACAAAGACGCCGATGGCCGGTGCAGTGGTGTACAGTATGGCGATGAAAAGCAAGGCCCAGCCTGCGGAGGAGCGGGCATCGCGCACGCGCGGCACCGTGAAAAACCGCACAATGACGTGGGGCAATCCCGCGGTTCCGACCATCAGGGCTGCCGTGATGCAGAAAATATCGGCCAGGGGCTTCGAACCCGCCGTGTAAGCCGAGAAACCCAGCTCCGTGCTGAGGCCGTCCAGCTTGTCCAACATCTGGCCAAAGCCAACTTGTGGAATGGGATTGCCTGTCATCTGGAAGGAGATGAAGATGGCCGGCACCATGAAGGAAAAGATGAGCACGCAGTACTGTGCCACCTGGGTGTAGGTGATGCCCTTCATGCCTCCTAACACTGCATAAAACAACACGATGGCCATGCCGATGACGACCCCCAGGTTGACAGGTACCTCCAAAAAGCGCGCGAAAACAATCCCGACCCCTCGCATCTGGCCTGAAATGTAGGTGAAGGAAACAAAAAGGGCACAGACAACCGCCACTATCCGGGCCGTCTGGGAATAATAACGGGTTCCAATGAAATCGGGGACAGTGAATTTTCCAAATTTCCTGAGATAAGGCGCCAGGAGCAGGGCCAGCAGGACATATCCCCCCGTCCAACCCATCAGATACACCGAACCGTCATAACCTGCAAAGGAAATAATTCCCGCCATGGAGATGAAAGAGGCCGCCGACATCCAGTCGGCTGCTGTCGCCATGCCGTTCACCAGTGGGGAAACCCCACCGCCCGCCACATAAAAATCCTTGGTGGAAGTGGCCTTTGTCCAAAGCGCTATCAAAATGTAGAGGGAAAAGGAAAGCCCCACGAGTAAAAAAGTCCAGCCCTGAACTGACATATCTATTCGTTTTGTTGTGTTGTCTTTTGTTGAGTGGCGCCATGCAAGGCAGCAGGTCATCACTCCTCGTGGACGTCGAATCGCTCATCCAGCCGGTTCATGAGGCGGACATAAATGAAAATGAGCAAGAGGAAAACATAAATGGACCCATTCTGTGCAAACCAAAACCCTAGCTTGAAGCCGCCAAGGCGAAAACTGTCCAGTTCCTCCCGGAGCAGGATGCCGAAACCGTAGGAAACTAAAAACCAAACCCCCAGTAAAACAGAAAGGTAAATCAAGTTTGTGCGCCAATACTTTTGCAAATCGCTCCTGCCCATTGCATTATATGTTTGACGCAATATTACTCAATCTCGCACTTCTTCAGCCAGTTCTGTCAGAAAAAATTCTATTTTTCTGGCCTGGGCATCGCCCAGCTCCCGGATATCTATCAACTGACACGCGGGCTGGTATCCCTGCTTTCGTATTTCCAGCAGGTAAACCCCGGCGTGCAAGTTGAATTCCGGCTCTGCATCAAGGGGGGACAAACTCAGCAACACTGGCATGCCAGCTGAGATGTCGGTCAACTCTGCCATCGTTCCATCAACGGGCTTTTTATTTTTTGAATCATAGACAGAGATGTCAATCCGGACCAGGGGTTTTACCTGGTAGATGTCAAAATTCGATTTCTCGTCTTCCGGTTTTCCAGCTACTTCAGCATCCCGGTTGGAGGCAAAGTAGGCTGTGCGGGAACTGCCATGGTAAGTGAAGTAAATCTCATCTGCCGCGGAATTGAACAAGAGCCCCAGGTTTTCCGCAGCCGACCAGCTGTCTTTCTTGACAATATCTGCGCGGAATATGTCGAATCCACCGATGCTGCCTTCGCCGCTGTCGGAGCTGAAATAGAGGATTTGCTCATTGCCGTAGTAAAAGGGAGTCACCTCGTCCTTCTCAGCGTTAAATGGCAGGTTGAGCGGCTCGCTGAAGTTGCCGCCAGGCTCGACGGTGCAATACCAGATGTCGAAACCACCCTTCCCTCCTGGGCGGTCAGAGGAGAAAAACAACAGTTCCTTTTTCATGGTGCTGCTGTAGCCGGTGGCAGGCTGCCGTACATGATAGCCAGAGAGGTTGATGTGCCTGGGCAACTTCTTGATGGCCCCCCATTTGCCCTCGTAATCTTTTTCGCGGTACCAGATTTCACAATGCTGGCCTTCCCGCTCCTCGCAAATGGAAAGGTAAACCCGCCTGGCATCAGGCGTGAGGGTCGCATCTAAAACGCTGATAGACTTCTCCCTTGGGTTTCCCTCAAACAGGAAGGCGGGGTTGTCACCCACCGCCGTGTAAAGTCGCCTGTGATGGCTTGCATCTCGGACCTCGTCCTTGTTGGAACTGAAGTAGATCTTGTCGGCGTAGCGGAAAGGTGCCAACTCCGAGGCACTGGAGTTTACATTGCCGCTCAGGCGGACAGCACCGCGGTTCCGGCTTTCAGCGAAGGAGGAATCAGACTGGGATGTGTGCACTTTCTTATCCGGGTGGGCCATGGCAACGAATTGTTCAGCGGGAAAGGATTTTGGGGACGTACCAGACTGCCCATTCATCCACGGTGATGGACCCATGCCGAGCAGGAACGGCAGGAATGCAATCCATCTTTTGACGGATTTGGAGTTATTGATTCTCTTTGGCATCAAGAATGGTTGAGCGTGTAATTACTTAGTGGAACCAGAACCGGACTATAAATATAAGTATATTTTTGGATATTTCGGACGCCGCTTTAAAAAAAATCGTTTGCTTTTTTGCTCCTTCTTTGAGTAGTTTTTTCCGGACTTGTAAAAGGGCGTCCAATATTTTGCGCTATCCAAACTGTCGCTGGCAAAACGAAATTCAAATCAGAATCAGAAAACCGGAGGGGGAGAATGCCGTCCAAAAGAAAAACCAAATAAAAAGACTAAAATCATGCCGACCCGGGCTTCAGCGTCATACAAACAAGCTCCGAAAGAGCATCTCGACTTTGGTCAAGGTTTTTATCTCTATTCTAAAACGACGGGATTCGAGTCCCTTTAGGTTGTACTTGGAAATGTAAATTTGTCCGAAGCCCAGGCGATCTGCCTCCTGGATGCGTTGTTCTATCCGGTTCACTGCGCGGATCTCGCCACTCAAGCCAACCTCCCCTGCAAAACAAACGCTTCGCGGGATGGCCACATCCTGCAGCGAGGAGATCAAAGCAGCTACCACCGCCAGGTCTATCGCAGGATCGTCCACCCGGATTCCCCCCGCCATGTTCAGAAACACATCGTGTTGTGCCAGGGGAAAGCCCCCTCGCTTTTCCAGCACAGCCAGCAGCATGCTGAGCCGTCGAAGGTCGAATCCCGTGGCAGAGCGCTGAGGGGTTCCGTAAACGGCCTTGCTAACCAGGGCCTGCGTCTCGATTAACATCGGCCTGAGCCCCTCCATGGTGGCTGTGACGGCACTGCCGCTGAGTTCTTCCTCCGATTGCGAGATCAACAGCTCAGAGGGGTTTGATACTTCCCGGAGTCCCCCTGCATCCATCTCATAGATGCCCAGTTCATCCGTCGAGCCGAAGCGGTTCTTGAGGGTCCTCAATATCCGGTAAGTGTAATTCCGGTCGCCTTCGAACTGCAGCACCACATCCACGATATGCTCCAGCAGTTTCGGCCCGGCCAGCGTCCCGTCCTTGGTGATGTGCCCGATGATGAAGACCGGGATGTTGGTTTCCTTGGCGAAGCGCTGCAGCTCCCCTGCGCATTCGCGCACCTGGGAAATGCTGCCGGGTGTGCTTTCGATGAACGGGGACGAGATGGTCTGGATCGAGTCGATGATCAGCAGATCGGGCTGCAGTTGCTGGGCGTATCCCAGGATTTTGGAGGTATTGGTTTCAGTGAGGATGTAACAATCTGATTCATAGACCCCGAGGCGGTCGGCCCTCATCTTTATTTGCTCCTCGCTTTCCTCCCCGCTGACGTACAAGATCTTTGCCTTGAGCGACAGGGCTACCTGCAGCAGCAGGGTTGACTTCCCGATGCCCGGCTGGCCGCCGATCAGCACCAGGGAGCCGCTGACAATGCCGCCTCCCAACACCCTGTTGAGCTCGGCATCCGGTGTGGCCATTCGCAGCGTGGTGCCTGTCTGCACCAACGGCAGGGCTACCGGCCTGGGCTCTCTGCCTGCCCCCGCACTGCCCCGCCAGGCCCTGGTGCGCTCCTCAGGCGCGGTTTCCCGCTGTATGACCTCTTCTTCTACGGTGTTCCACTCTCCGCAGGCGCTGCACCGGCCCATCCACTTGGGGAAGGTGGAGCCGCAGGCGTGGCAGGCGAATATTTTTTTTACTTTTCCCAAAATGTCCTTTTTCTTGGGCACGTCCCCTGCTTGCCAACTGATTGAAAAGCCAGAGGTTCCTTGCCCTGTTCATTGTTAAATTCTCCTGATGGGGACTGATAAAGACGGTGCATCCCGGTGAGTCATTCCAGTTGTAAAAATAAGGAACCTTTACCTTTTTATCTGCTGATGACGAAAAATAATGATGCTGTCTGACAGGTTTAGCCCGTTTGTAACAACGCCCGGGGCTGTTTGAGCCTGTCTCAAAAGTCAGAGACCGTCATAAAATGATACTTGGCGAAGACTCTTGTCTAGCAAGGAGGCTGTCTCCCCCACTTGCGAGTCGCCTTCTCGCAAAAAGACGCTGTCTCAAAAGCCCCTTTTGCGAGGCGCCTATTTGCAAAAAACGCGCGTGGTTTCACCCTGCGCGCCTAAAATCCCCCTTCCTCCGCGGTTTGGCTTCGCCAAACCGCGGAGGAAGGGGGATTTTAGGGCGTGCGGCCGACCTGCGGCCCGACGAACACCCTTTCCGGGAGCCAACCGGCACCGGCGTAACGAATTGCCTGGTCTTGTGAGACAGCCTCATAATTTTGAAACATACCCGGGATTCTGAATCGCAGGTCGGGCCTCAGGCCTGCCGTGTGCCATTTCAGGAGAGCCAACCGGCGCTATCGCAAATTTCTCCCGGCACCAACTGCAATAGCACTCAACTAATAAAAACCAGCGGCATGGAACGCTTTTGTCGTTTATCTTGTTCTTAAGTTAAGGTACAGGCTGGAGCATAAGAGTTGGCCTTTCATCCCAGAATGCAAAAACTTTGTCCCAAAACCAACATTTTTTTGCTTTCAGGAAAAAAAGTTAATTTTGTTAACTATTTTTGTTGGGCGATTTGAACCTTATGTTCAGACAAACGTTTTCAACAGTAATTTTTTAATTCAACTAAAAAGATTCCATCTTAAGATATATGTAGATTGTTTTCATTTGGTTTTTTGGGGTTATGCAGGGTACAACAGGTGTTGATACCCTGTTTTTTTTATTCTGACAGTCAAAACCTCCCGGGCAATAAAAAAACAATCAGCGAAGTTATAGACAAAAGCAATTAAAATTCATTCGATTCTGCTGCCTTCCGGAAAGGGCGCGGGGCGGCGTGCTCAGGCGCTCCGCCGACAGCCCTTTCCGAGAGGCAAACAGCATCTGCAAGGGGGTGTTAAACAATTACATTCTTAATGGTTTTAAAGCCGACTATCTATAACAGAGCCTGCCTCTGAATGAATAAAATCAACGTGTAAATGCCGATAAAAAGGAATCCACGGCAAAAAACCGCTATTACTGCCTACCGTCATAGCTGGCCAGTATCCTTCCATCTGGCTCGCTGCTGCGCTTTTTTCCTGTTGTCCTGCCTGGCTGCATTTACCCCAAGGCTGAACAGCCAGGACCTTTACACCCCGGATGCACTCCTCCCCCCCACCCCTGCCAGCAAATCACCTGCGTTTGTCACTGTCAAGTATATCGAAATTCACGGCAACAAGCGCACAAAAAACGAAATCATCCTCAGGGAACTTGATTTTTCTGCCGGCGACACCCTCTCCCTGAACAACCTGGCAAAGCGAATCCGGAGAAACGAACTGAACATCCTCAACACCAGCCTCTTCCTCTCTGCCAGCATTCACTTCAAAGAATGGGAAGGCGCCACCAACGAGGTCGGACTCACCATCTCCGTCAAGGAAAGCTGGCACATAAAACCAGTCCCCATCCTGGAACTGGCGGACAGGAACTTCAACGTCTGGTGGAATACCTACAACCGCTCCCTCCAGCGCATCAACCTGGGCTTGCGCTTCATCCATGCCAACCTCAGCGGCCGGAAAGACGGCCTGAAAACCCTCGCCCAGTTCGGCTTCACCAGGAAGTTCGAGGCGATTTACACGCTCCCGTCCTTCAACAAGGCCCAAACCCTGGGCCTCAACCTCAACTTCCTGCATACCCGCGAAAAGGAAATAGGCTACAACACCCTGGACAACGAACTGGCCTTCTTCCGGGATGACAACCAGGCCCTGCTGCGCAGACTCCGACTCGGGGCTGGACTGCTCTACCGCCCCAGGTTCCAGTACTTCCACCGCTGGGACCTCACCTGGCACGACAACCGCATTGACGAGCTGGTACGCACCGAACTCAATCCGAACTTTTTCCTGGACGGCCTTCAGCAAAAGTACCTGGCTTTCAATTACTCATTCCTCATCGACAAGCGGGACATTCGCCCCTACCCCATGAACGGCTACAC
>JBEAYO010000008.1:0-18701 GCA_041159285.1 Bacteroidota bacterium
GCGAAGGTTGTCACACTGCCATCGATTCCACCATAAACAAATTCAGCCAGGTAGTCCTGTATTTCTGTTTTCTTCATTGGGTGCCCCGTTGTTGGTTTCTCCTACTGCACAGCCGCAATTTCACTGAATGCATAGCTTAAGACATCAAATGTAGTGAGAATTCCAACAAGTTTGCCATGGTGATCCACGACGGGAATGGCATGAAACAGGTTTTCCATGAAATATCCGGCTGCCACCATGATACTGTCCTCTGGATTCAACTTTGCCAGCTGTTTGGTCATGACCTCCTTTGCCAGCAGAGATCTGAGAATCGCCTGGTTATACTCCTCACTTTTCTCTGTCCTGAAGAGCGTAAATCCATGAAGGATTTTATTGTAATCGATATGGCTGATGATGCCAACAACCCTGCCGCCTTCCTCCAGCACGGGAATGTGGTGAATGTTGTTTTTCTGGAATATCTCCCTGACCTTTTCCATGTTGTCATCCGGCCTGACAAACAACACATTGGTGGTCATCAGTTGACCGACGGTGATCAATTTATCAATCATGGCGTTGAGTTTTTTTATGGCTGACTGCCTTCGCGTAACCGGTCAACGCGGATCGCGGAAGGCAGCCACAAAAATGAATAAAGCAATTTGACATTCCAACCTCCCCGGCAGGTCAAACTTCACCCTTGCGCTCACTCACGCTCCCGGCATTTTACCCTCCACTGATTCAAGGAGCGGAGACTTTGCCCGAAGTCAACTTCAATCCTCCTGATAGTTTACCAACTGGACATCCCGCTCTACTGGTGAGGTGAAGCAGTAAGAGAGCAAATCATGACTCGTGACCATGCCCACCAACTGTCCGTCCTCAATCACTGGCAGAGCATGAAACCTATTGGCCAGAAAAATATCGGCTGCCAGACCGATGGTATCCTCCGGCTCCAGTTGCATGGGATAGCGGGTCATGATGTCGCCGGCACATAACTTCGCCATGCCGGCCGACTGCTGAATTCCCAGCAGGTGCGACACCCTGGTGTAGTCTTCTCGGCTGATGATGCCGTTCAACTCTCCCCTCTCCCCGGTCACCGGCAAATGATGGAAATTGCTTCCCTCAAATGCCCTTCTGATCGAATCAAGCGTAGCTTCGGCTTTGAGTGTGACAAGTTTTTTTGTCATTATTGTTTTGATTGGAAGATTCGGATTCATGACGTGTTGCATTTTATTGACAATAAAAACCGACAAACATTAGCGCAATTCATGCTTGTCAATATTTTGATTGTCAGTCTTTAACAATTGTTTCAAATATAAATAGCATAATTGAAAAGCGTTTTGATAAACCTCAGTCCCGCCGGGTGATAAAAATCATCAGCGCCATTTTCAATCTATTCGGATATTGCGGCATAATACATCAGCTCACAACACAAGAATACTCGATGCCGGAAGGATGTACCTGCGACTTCTGACTCGGGCCTAAAAAAATGACTTTATGAACCTGTTAGCACCAATTTCTAGCATCATGTCCAAAAACCTCCTGGTGGTTACGCCGGATGACTCCGTCCAGGTTGCAAAGGAGATTTTTGAAAAGCACAACATTCACCACATCCCTGTTGTCAAGTACAAGAGCATCGTCGGCATGGTCAGCAAATCTGACTTCTTGCACTTCCTGCACGGCTTCAAGGGGAACGACATGGACAAATTCATTGACGAGACCCGGCTTAGATCCTGGAGAGTGGAAGAGATCATGACGAAAGGACTGGCTAAAATTGACAGCGCCGAGCCCATCAGAAACGTATTGGAGGTTTTTCTTGTCAACCGTTTCCACGCCATTCCCATTGTGGACAATGAGGAACTGGTCGGCATTGTCACCACTTTTGATATCATAAAGGCAGTTGCCAATGAACCGGTCTCACTCGAGGACTATAAGAAAGCGAAGGACTGAGCAAATTTTAAGAAAAAACAGATACTTTGCCGAGGGCCTGTCTCAAAAGTCAGGGTTTGTGTAAAAAGTCCCTGTGGCCAAGGGTCTTTCGAGACAGGATCCGGAAAATCATTGTATCAAGGCAATTAAAGGTAGTTGAGAATGGCGGGCTATTCGGAGTCGTTGCGTTGAGTGGATTCCTGCCATTCTCCGATTTATTCATCGCTTTCTTATTGAAATCTGCGAATGCGGATTGGTTTTGCCAGTCTAGCAGGTAGAATACAACTTTGGCAGGATTTCCGCCCAAGTTGCTCAGCTGTTTGCAGCACCATGGTCGCCTGAACTTCATAGCAGTGTTAGCTTCGTGCTCGCCATCGTGGGATAACCCGTTGCCCCTCAAAACCCTGTCCGATCATCATCCTGTTTACCTTTTGACAACAGTGACACTAATACAAATTCTGGGAATTAACGGTTCAGAGGCCACCAACCAGCTTTCCTGCAAAGTCAGGCAAGCTGTAGAAGAGTTGGGCATTCCCGCCATCGTTGAACAAGTATCCGACGTCGACAGCTTCATGCAGTTCGACATCAATGGCATTCCTGCATTGGCCATGGACGGTGCCGTGGTGCTCCAAAAAAATATACCCGAAGTTGAGGACTTGAAGATATTGATCAATACTTTTTCAAAGTCCCAGCGGAATAAGTCGGTGGGGTGATTCAGTCCAGGTACTTGCTCAGCAATCCCGACACCGCAGCTCTTTTTTCAAGCAGCGATGCCAGTACTGCTTTTTCCAGTGAATTAACTTTCAGCCGGCCCTTGAATTTCTCCTTCATGTCCATTGCCCAGAGCGCAGTGACACCTGATAAGGGAAGAACCAGCAGTGATGCCAGTAGCCAGGTGTTACCCGTGACGAGGCCGAGTAGCAAGAAGACCACCAAGTACAGCACGTAGAGCAGGCAAGAGAAGGTGATGACCAGCGATGCCCTGAATTCCACCGTCTTGGCTAATTTTCTAGCTGCCAGGCTGCCCAGCCACAAAGGGAGAATGTTTAACGCAAATCCGGGGAGCCACAATATCCATGCTAGTGCGTACAGCAGATAGCTGGCCATGCTATTTGCCCCGGCGTCAATCAATCCGCTGTCACTTAATCCTTGCATCCGTAGCGATTGGAAGTAATCGTTTGCCGATTTGTCAAGCGACTTTTTTTCTTCCACGGGCAAGGTGTTGACCACATCTGCAATTTTTTTCTCCTCCATCAGCCTCATGGCACTTTTGGAATTGTGCCACATTGGATTTTTCTTCAATTCGTTCCTCCTCATTTCCAGAAGCATTTCGACCAAGGCCTCGTCATCTGGGCTTTCTATGTGAATGACCCTTTCAGCCAAGCCTTGTTCGATGGCTGAAGTCAGCAACTTCACAGCCCTGGAGGAATTCTCCTTGTAGGTTGGCAAGTATTCGGACAAGCTGATTGGAGGCCCAAAATCAATCATCACATCAGTCCTGAATTGGTCGCTGTTGGTATAGTTTACACCCACCGGAACAATGCAAATATCCAGATCTTCCTTGAGTTCCAGGGTCCCGAAGGCAATCCGCGCGGTGCCCTTCATGATTTTCCTGAGCCTTTTCTCATGTTTTGTTCTACCCTCGGCCAAAATCATGAGCCAGCCGTTTTCCTTCAGCACTGAAAAGCAGCGCTCAAAGGAGGAGTAGTTTGTCTTGAGCTGACCATAGCCGGCGTCATCAATTCGGAACACGGGTATGAGATTGTAGATGTCATAGAGCTTTCTGACGAAGGGGCTGTTCAGGTACAAGTCCCCCCTGGCCACGAAGTGGAGGGTGGGATCCAGCCAACTGGCCAGGATGATGGGCTCAATGAAGGCGCTTGGGTGGTTGGCAGCCAGGATGACGGGCTTGTCGGTCGGTATCAGCTGCAGATTGGACAAGTGTATTTTTCTGAAATAGACTAAAAAAGCCAATTTCATCAACGGTGTAGTTAAATGGTAAAACATGTCTAATTTTGATTTTCAAAATCTTATTCTGCAAAGAAAGCAGTAAATTTGATTCGTAGTATATCACTGTCAGCTTCTATGCCTCATAATAAATTCCTGGTCGTTATCGGTGGTGCAACTGCGAGTGGCAAGTCTGCTTTGGCAATGGAGCTGGCACTGCATTACGGCAATGAAATCATCTCCGCTGACAGTCGTCAGTTTTACACCGAGATGAACATAGGAACCGCAAAACCAAAACCGGAAGACCGCGCTTTAGTTCCACACCACTTCATCGATTTTCTGAGTGTCAGGGATTCCTACTCTGCCGGCATGTTCGAAAAGGATGCCCTGGGAGCACTCCACCGCTTATTTGAAGCCGGGGAGTCGGCAGTAATGGTTGGTGGATCAGGATTGTTCATCAAGGCTGTTTGCGAGGGATTTGACGAATACCCGGATGTGCCCTCAGAAATAAGCCGTGAAATTGAGCAATTGCACCTGGAACATGGAATTGAAGCGCTCCAGGGAAAACTTCGAATGCTGGACCCCCAGTATTTCAATACGGTTGACCTCAACAATCCCAGGCGGTTGATGAGGGCTCTTTCCGTTTGCATCGTGACAGGAAGGCCGTTTTCGGATTTCCGGCTCGGCAATAAACCTGAGCGCGGATTTGTCCCGATTTATATTCAGCTGCAAATGCCCAGGGAGAAACTGTATGACCTCATCAATCAAAGAGTCGATCAAATGGTGGAGGCTGGACTGGTGGAAGAAGCCCGTATGCTTTACGAATACCGGTACTTGCCTGCGCTGCAGACGGTGGGATACCAGGAATTGTTTCAGCACTTTGACGGGCAGGCTTCATTGGATGGAGCCATAGAAAAAATAAAGCAAAACACCAGAAACTACGCTAAAAGGCAGGAAACCTGGTTCCGGAAAAACAAGCAATGGAAAACCCTGAGCCCTTCAGATATCAAGGGCGCTATCAATTACATCGACGAGTTCAAAAGTGCTGGAAAAGGCCTTGATTTATTTGGTTAGCCTGAGGCGTTTCACTTCGACTACTCTGGACTTTCCGAGAGGACTCTCCTGGTGCGCATGGTTTGTCGCGGCAAATGCATAAGTGTAGGTCTTTCCCTTTATTACTTCAGCATCCTCAAAAATTATTTTCTTGCGGCCGTTCAGACGCACAACTTCCAGGATATTCCCGGCGTCGTTAAAGTCTCCCGTTTGCCTGCCTTCAAATTTATAAACAACTACACAGTTGGTGGAGGCTGGATTTTTAATCCTGCAATGAAGCTGGAGCTTGTCCTTCTTAAGGCGGGGTTTTCCTGCCAGTGGTGCCTCTGCCGGCGGAAGTTTCAGAAATGGCATCTCTGGCAACAATGCGGGATAGGCATAGTAGCTTCTGATGGAATCCATGAAGCCCAATGAATTCTTTTGCAGCGAGTTTGCATTGTAATAGATGCTTCCCAACACATTGTCAGTTGAACGGTTCATGCGCAGCTGCTTCGGAATTTCATCGGGTCTCTTCCAGGCTGGCTCCTGGTTGTTGACTTTGTAAGCAGCATGGCCGATGTATAGGTGCCTGTCAAAGGCATTTTTTTGCCACCACTTGAGCAGAACCTCATAGTCGGCAGCCGGAAATCCGATGTTCCAGTACAATTGCGGTGCCACGTAATCCAGCCAGCCTTTTTCCAGCCAGGACCTGACATCTGCGTAGAGGTCGTCGTAGGTATTGATGCCGGCTCGCGTTTCAGAGCCGTAAACCGGATCTTTGCTGATATTGCGCCAGACGCCGAAGGGGCTGATTCCGAATTTAACATGTGGGGCCACCCGTTTAATCATCTGCGACACCTGGGCAATCATCAGGTCGATGTTGTGCCTCCTCCAGTCTTCGATGCTGAAAAAACCATATCCGTAAACCGCAAAGTCTCCTTTGTCAGGTAGTACCTCTGCTCCTGTCGGATATGGATAAAAGTAATCGTCGAAGTGTATGCCGTCCACCTCGTAATCCATCAGGATCTCAAGGACGACTTCTGTGATGTAGTCGCGCACTTCGGGTCTGGCCGGGTTGAAGTACCGCTTGCCACCGTAGTTCATGAACCACTCCGGATGATGGTTGGCAGGGTGCATTGGAGCCAGTTGCGTATTGAGGGTATCCATGGCCGCACGGTAGGGGTTTAACCAGGCATGGAATTCCAGGTTGTGCTGGTGCGCCGAGGCCACCATGAATGCCAGCGGGTCAAACTGCCCGTCGGGTCTTACCCCCTGCTTACCGCTGAGGTACTTGGACCAGGGTGCAATCCTGGAGTCGAAGAAGGCATCCCCTGCAGGCCTCACCTGGGCAAAGACAGCATTGAAGCCTGCCTCAGACAAGAAGCGCATGATTTCTGTCCACTCTGACTTGAACTTATCTTCATCCAAACCTGCCTTGGATGGGAAATCTATATTGGCAACAGTGGCCACCCATGCACCCCTGAACTCTCTCTTTGGAAAGTTTGTCTGCGCCTGTACATTGGACAAACACAGGGCCAGCATGCAAATGACCGGCGTAAAACGGACGAGCGGCTGAGAAATCATGGGTGGATTCATTTAACGGTGGTTAGCTGTTTACAGGGGTTCCAGAAATATTTCAGCAATCATGCAACGAGCACTACCCCCTCCGCATGCTTCAATGGTGTCTATGGGGCTGTGCAGGATGTTTGTTTGCTTTTGAATTTCAGATACCTGAGAAGGATGAAGTGATTTGTAAGCTTGTTCAGACATCACCAGGAATGTCTCACCAAAATCATTCCTCAATTGCAGCATGTTGCCTGCAAAGGATGCCATTTGGTCCAGGCTGATGGGTATGATTTTCTTTCCTATCCTGGAAAAGGTGTCAATCAGGTTGTTTTTTTCCTTTTCATCTGAAATCGAATCCAGGCAAACCACGGCAAAAGTCTCCCCGACTGCCATCATGACATTGGTGTGGTAGATGGGCACGCCCCGGTTGTCTGTGGCATTGAAAACAACAGGCTCGTATTTCATCAGGTGGCAGAACCTGTCCAAAAGGTATTCAGAGGTCCTGGGGCTCAGGCAGGCGAACACCAGGTTGTTTTGATGATCGAACACCATGCTGCCGGTGCCCTCCAGGTACTGATTTATGGACTCGTACTCCTCCAGCTGGATTTTCTTTTTTACCAGAAAATGCTTTTGCAGATACTGGATGATTTCTTCCCTCCGCTCAAGCCTTCTCACCGGGGAGAACATCGGATAGGTGATGATTGTGCCGTCGTGGTGACAGGAAATCCAGTTGTTGGGAAAAATGGCATCCGGCTTCAAAGGCCTGGGCGTATCATCTAGCACGTGGACGTTGATCCTGGCGGCCTTCAGCTTGCCTGCAAAGTCCTCGAATTCAGCAATGGCTTTTTGCTGAATTTCATGTGCGCTGAGCGACTTTTGGGTCTGGAAAGCATTGTTGACGGCCGTTTCCTCATTGAAGCCGAAGTTGGCTGGCCTGATCATCAATACTGAGCTGGTAGTTTGTTGTAAGTTTACTCTTGGCATTTCATCGATATTGTCTGGTCGGGCTGTAGTATCTCCTACTTCAAGGCTGAGTCGGCGATTGGCTGGCCGCGGATTTTATTATAGTAAACAAAAATACCAAAATTGACCGAAGGATGAACTGGCAGCGACAAAAAAAAAGAGGCTGTACCATTTTTTCCGATTCATGGTTGTTCGGATTTTTCAGGTACAGCCCCTTTGATGGACTTTGTGGAGGCGCCGGGAGTTGAACCCGGGTCCAGTGAAAGTGCCTGCATGCTTTCTACAAGCTTAGATTCTGCTTGGTTTTCGAGTCCGGCAAGGATCAGAATCCATCCCGTCCGGGCCTTATCTCCTTAAGATTCGCCTTTTGACCGGAGCAATTCGCAAGGCTATTCTGCGGGTTGTTGATACGCGGCGCGCTGTGTAGCAGAAATCAAGCGCACGGCATAAAGGCATTCTAATACACTGTATTAGGCAGCCATGGCATACTGATTGTTGCCAGTTGTTGTTGAATACCATTTTTGGCGGAGTGAGCATCCTTTCTCCGGCTTGCTTACATACCTGCTAATCTTACCTGTCGATTCCGGTACGCCCCCTTTATAAACACAAAGGTAAAAACTTTCAAAAGACCAAAAAAGTTTCATGGTCACAATAAAAATCGGTGGGAATTTTGACTTATTTCACATCAGAATGGTTTGCTTTGACAAGTGGGCGGCAATCTGCGGCTTGTTGTGGAGATGATATCAGCGGCTTTTGTTGACATCGGGCCACCGGTAAGCAACTATGCCCCAATTCTCAGCAGGTGGGAATGAAAATTGCAATTGTAATTGCAGCGCCGCTTAAATTTTAACTCTTTGAATTGCAACACGGAGGCATTTAAAACGGTTTATCTCTTGCCAGTAAGTTTTTGGTGAGCCGAACTGTTCAATACCGTTAGAAACAAAGCCCCTATCACAACTGAAACACAAAGAATGAACATTGTTTTATCTTTTTGTAAGTTAGAAAGAGATTGTTAAAGACACTATTGCATCTTTATTAATACAAAAATATTATATATGCCTTGAAAATACAATCATGAAAGGCGTTATAATTTATTGATAATTAAATATTTATTGTATTTATTCGTAAATGTTTGAAAAATAAACAGAATCGCCTTATTGTTTTTTATTTCGTGTTTCCGGCCCTTGGAAACGAGCACGGTGAGAAATGTATTCAGGCAACCTGACCAGATAATCCGGCAGTCTATGAAAATTGGAATCATCAAAGAAGGAAAAATACCCTCTGATGCCAGGGTGCCCTTGGTACCATGGCAATGCGCGGTATTGAAAGAAGAGCACGGCATAGATGTCGTCGTGCAGCGCTCTGACGTTCGCTGTTTCACAGACGAGGAGTACGCTGCATCAGGCATAGAACTGGTGGATGACCTGGCTGGCTGCGACCTCTTGATGGGAGTCAAGGAAGTGCCGGTGCAGGATTTGCTGCGCGAAAAGGCTTATTTGTTCTTTTCCCACACCATCAAGAAGCAACCACAGAACAGGAAGCTGTTGCAAGCCGTTCTCAAGAAAGGAATCCGGTTGATTGATTACGAGCTGCTGAAGGACGACAGCGGCTGTCGCCTGATTGCCTTTGGACATTATGCCGGCATGGTGGGAGCCCATAATGGCCTTTGGACCTACGGCCACAGGACCGGACTGTTCAGTTTGAAGCGGATGAGGGATTTTCATGAGTACAAACAAGCTCGTGAGGCCTATGGCGACCTCCGCCTTCCTCCCTTGCGCGTCGTCCTGACAGGAACGGGCAGGGTGAGCACAGGTGCCAGGCAAGTGTTGCAGGACATGGGAATACAACAAGTGAACCCCGATGATTTCCTGCAAGCGGAATTCAAGACTCCGGTATTCACACAACTTTCCGGACAGCACTACCTGTCGCGGAAAGATGGGCAGCCCTTCGTCAGGCAGGAGTTCTACGAGGATCCACAGCTTTACGTTTGCGACTTCGAACCCTATTTTCGCAAGGCCGACATCATGATCAACGGTATTTTCTGGGACAGCCGTTCTCCCGTCTTTTTCACGAGGGAGGACATGCTCCGGCCAGATTTCATCATCAAGGTCATTGCTGACATTACCTGCGACATTGCCCCGGCTTCTTCTGTGCCATCCA
The DNA here is from genome assembly GCA_041159285.1 of Bacteroidota bacterium. GTDB lineage: Bacteria > Bacteroidota > Bacteroidia > Chitinophagales > Saprospiraceae > UBA6168. Next base: position 9,571 of record JBEAYO010000008.1, read on the forward strand.
CCCTTCGTCCTTCCACCATCGATGATCCCGTGTATGGGTATGATCCTAGGCTTGGGACAGAGGTTCCCCCTTTCACTCCCCATGGCATTGATGTGATGGCCATAGACAACTTGCCTAGTGAAATGCCTCGCGATGCCTCAGCAGCCTTTGGGAACCAGTTTATAGAACATATCTTGCCTGAGTTCTTCCGACCCAACAGCAATGTGTTGCATAGGGCGACCATTGCGCTGGAGGGCAGGCTCAACGACCCCTTTTTCTACTTGCGTGATTATGCCGAGAGCAAGGAAGAGATGGAACAGCATGTTTAGTGCTAGTTTACCCCGGGAATTGAAATGCAGACAGAACAAACACTCAATTTTATATCTCGCTACTGATGAGCAACAAAGAGCTGGCTGGTCAATTCAGGTATTTAGCTGAGTTGATGGAGCTACACAACGAAAATCCATTCAAGATTCGCTCCTATAATAATGCCTACCTGGCCTTGCGCAAAATAGGAGAACCGCTTTCTGAGATGAGCCCTGAACAGATGGAGCAAATTCCAGGCATTGGGAAGGCCATCTCAGGCAAGATTCAAGAGCTGTTGCAAAGCGGTAGATTGAACGCCGTGGCCATGCTGGAGGAAAAAACTCCGGCAGGTGTCAGGGAATTGCTTCAAATTCCAGGGTTTGGTCCTAAGAAAATCAGCGTCATCTGGCAGGAACTGGGAATAGAGTCCACGGGTGAGCTACTCTATGCCTGCCATGAAAATCGCCTGGTTGAGCTCAAGGGTTTTGGCCCCAAAACGCAGGCTGACCTGCGCCAAAAGCTTGAATACTTCCTGAAGGCCAAAGGTCAGTTCCTCTATGCCGATCTTGAAAAGCCCGCCTTGTCTTTGATTGAAAGGTTAGGCATCCTGCTGCCGGGATGTCTCGCAAGCCTCACCGGGGCCATCAGGCGCAAGTGCAATACCTTGGATAAAATAGAGGTGCTGCTCTGGCCGAATGGCTCAGTGGACCCGGTCTTCGACAGTCAGGAACTGGTTCTTCAACGCAGTTCAGCGGAAAGCCTGGAGGCTCTCTATGAACAGAGCATCCCGGTAGTGATTTACCTTTGTAAAAAAGATGCTTTCGGCAAGGAACTTTTCCTGACCACCGGAACGCCAGCCTTTGCGGACAGCATTGTTGCGGATGATCTTCAGTTGCAGCAAATTGCAGCAACAACTGAGTCTGAATTTCTGAAAAAGGCCGGCTTTCCTGAGGTGCCACCGGATTTGCGCGAGACGGCCTGGAGTATGGATGCCGTGGTCCCGTCCCTGGTTGAAATAGAAGACATCAAGGGCGTGGTTCACACACACAGCACCTACTCAGATGGCGTGAACACCCTCCGGCAGATGGCCGTTTATGCGAGGGACAGGGGATTTCAATACCTTGGCATTTCAGATCACTCCAAGTCTGCCTTTTATGCAAATGGCCTCAAGGAAGACCGGCTCATGCAACAGTGGGAGGAGGTTGAAATATTGAACAAGGAACTCGCCCCCTTCAAAATATTCAAGGGCATAGAGAGCGATATCCTGTCGGACGGAAGTCTTGACTACAGCGATGACATCCTCAAGCAATTCGACTTTGTGATAGCCTCGGTCCACTCCAATTTGAAAATGGACATCGAGAAAGCCACGAAAAGATTGCTCAAGGCCATTGAAAATCCCTACACCACCATTTTGGGGCATCCCACCGGACGCCTGCTGCTCCACCGGGCAGGATATCCGGTGGATATGCACAGAATCATCGACGCCTGTGCTGCCAACGGAGTAGCCATCGAGCTGAATGCCAATCCTTACCGGCTGGATTTGGACTGGCAGTGGATCTCCCTGGCGCAGCGCAAAGGCGTGATGATTGCCATCAATCCCGATGCCCACAGTTGCAGCGGAATTGAGGACATTCGGTACGGGGTTTTTTCTGCCAGGAAAGGAGGGCTTGCCGCCGCCAACTGTCTGACGGCTCTGAAACAATCTGACTTTGAGTTGTTTATCAGATGAAAATCTGGATATTGTAATTTGTTAAAAAAAATTTAATGCTGGATATTCAGTAATTTTTAGATTTGCATAAAATTTTCAAAACAAAGCGAACATTCTGCTTTTGTTTTGGGTTTAAGCTAACGAATCAAGAGGGCCTTATTCAAAAAGTCTGTTTTGATCTCTGACTCAAACTGAAATTTGTTTTGTCGCTTCTTGTTTCTAAAATGTAATTATTTTATTAATCTATTAATTTTTTTCAAACATGAAAAAAGTATTCAGCCTCGTAGTAGTTTCCATGTTTTCTCTGAGCATTCTTTTCACTGCATGTGGCGGTGGTGGCGAACAGGCTCCTGAAGCACCGGCAGAAGATACAACAGCAGTTGAGCAAGCTCCGGCACCTGTAGCTGACACAACAGCTGCTCCTGCTGCTGACACAACAGCTGCTGCTGCTCCTGCTGCTCAGTAATTCAGAGCGACTTGGACAAAGACAAGAGGGTCTGGCATTTGCCATACCCTTTTGTTTTTTATATGGTTCTTGTCAGGTTTGTTGTCGTCAAAATTTTTTTGATGCTGTAGCGGGCATAATCTGCTGGCAGCCTTGAAAAAGTTTCCAAGCGAGCTCTGCTTGTCTCAAACTGTTGATTTTCAGTTTAATGAATTTCAAGCTCAAGTTCGGGCAAATGATCTCCGCTTTAATTTCAAAAGCTGTAGCCAGTATTTATGGGTTTTGTACTACCTTTGTATGACTTTGCGACTGGATTTTCTTCAAGATTCCCAAATAACAATATCAATAAACATTCTCTCTAACCTGGCAGAATATGATTGAACTCCTCCTGGATTTTCTTTTCCATACCAACGATTATCTGAAAGTAATTGTAGAAAACTACGGGGCATGGATATATCTGTTCCTTTTTCTCGTCATATTTAGTGAGACGGGATTTGTTGTGACCCCATTTTTGCCAGGGGATGGTTTCCTGTTTACCGTGGGCGTCATTGCGGCCACCACCGACGGCAAGCTGGATGTCGTTGTGGCCATGTCTATCATGGTTGTCGCTGCAATTGGTGGCAATACTGTCAACTACCACATCGGCCGTTATCTCAGCAGTAAGTTGCTGGAGGGAAGGAAATTGAAATACGTGAATCCAAAATACCTCGATCAAACACACGAATTCTTTGAAAAACATGGGCAGAAAGCGGTGATCCTTAGCCGTTTCCTGCCGATTTTCCGGACTTTTGTCCCATTCGTTGCCGGCATTTCCAAAATGACGAGGTCAAGGTTCATTTCCTACACCATCTGGGGAGGTGTCTCCTGGGTCATCATTTTCACCATGGCTGGATATTTTTTTGGAACAATGCCCTTCGTGGAGAAGAACTTATCCTTCATCGTACTCGGCTTGATCATCATCACCATTATTCCTGTAGTGACAACTGCCCTTGGGCAGTATGCAAAAAGCAAGCGACAGAAGCAATAAGCCACAGCTGCCTTTTCGCAAAAAAACTTCCGGGCTTGTCACTTCGCTGGCGGGGATTTTTCCGCAAGTGCTCATCCAGATATTTTACTGCTTTGGTCAATGCCTCTCAAAGCCGGAAGTACGCTTTGATTTTATTTGCCAGAACGCGGGCATGCTTCTCCTTGCTTTCGTAGGACCAACCAGCGATGTGTGGGGTTAGAATGACATTTTCTGAATGCATCAGATAATCAAAAGCTGGTGAAAGCTGCTGCTCGATTTTGAATTGGTTGAAAGATATATCTTCATACTCCAGGACGTCCAATGCGGCTCCCATCACCTTGCCTGACTTCAGGCCTGCAACCAGGTCATCGGTGTTCAGGACCAAGCCCCTGGCCGTATTGATGACAAAAATTTTCTTCTTAAAGTTGTTGATGAATTTGCTGTCCACGAAATACCTGTTTTCAGGTTCAAAAGGTATGTGTAAGCTGAGGATATCAGTCTGCTCGAAAAACTCATCCAGCCCTGCCTCCCGGGCATATTCATCCCCGTAATTCTTCTTGTACTTGTCATAGGCGATGACATTTACATTGAATCCGATCAAGCGTCTGGCTACGGCCTGTCCCATGTTTCCGTAACCGAGGAGGCCGATGGTCTTGCCTTGCATTTCAATTCCCCTGTTCTGCTCCCGAAACCATTGTTTTTCCTTCACCTGTCGGTCAGCGCGGGAGAGATTGTTGAGCAGGGAAAGCATTAATCCGAGGGTGTGCTCTGCCACAGTATCCATGCTACCCTCCGGGGAGGTAAACACCTCTATGGCTCGGCCTCTGACAAAATCCAGGTCAATGTGCTCCACCCCTACCCCTTCCCTGGCAATGAACTTAAGGGAGGAGGCCCTGGCCAGGAAGTCCTCGTCGAGCATAAACCTGCTTCTGATGACGATGCCGGCGTACTGGTCAATGCTTTCAGCGATGATTTCTTTTGGGCTTTCCGTGTCAAGGTGGCACTCAAAGCCCATCTCCGCCAGGGCATCTTCCAGTATTCGGTGGGGGCGGTCCAAAAAAATTATTTTTTGATGAACAATGCGCATGATGTTAACATTCGTTTGCTAGTCAATGACAGATGAGCGGAGCAAAAGTTGTTTCACTGGAGGCAAAATTTGAATGGCACCAGTGAAAGGGCATGCAATAGAGGCGTGGTTGGGGTCGTTTTGTTTTGCCTTGCCAGTTGATTCCAATGCTCTGAAAACTTTTGCAGCAGGGTGCTGTGTTGGCCACTTTTGCTTGCTGAAACCCCGCGAGTATCTAAACAAATATCAACATAAAATGACGGTGTTGTTCAAAATTTTAATGGCAACTGCGGCCTCCCTGGCTATCTCCCTGGCCTGCCAGGCTCAAAATAATGAAGAGCCGCGGAAGGATCCTGAAGCGGATAAATACGAGTGGAGAATTCGACAGCAAACGCTCCATGGCACCTACATTCCCAAGGATCTCAACGAGGTGCTCCTGGAATTGAACAAAAAAATGGACGATAAAGCTAAGCACAGCTTCAAGTCCGTACCTGAGGAAGAGGCACCCCGGAAATTTTTTTTCAGTTTTGGGCGTTGGATGACCCATAACTGGGGACTTTACGAAGGTTCCAGGCTTTCCAAGTATTTTCAGGACCGTGAAATCCACCACCCGGATGACATGGTGGAGCTCATGATTATCGCCTGTCATCGGAGTATGAATCAAAAGCCTCTGGATATGAAGGCTTTAATTCAAAAGTATCAGGAGAAAAGCGCTGCGAGAAGAAAGAAAAACAGGGAACTGCCATAGTCAATGCGAAACAGCTTCCGCCGGGAAGAGCCAATCATAAACGCCCCATTTTTTGTTTTTGGGCGGATTCCTCGAACCTGCATTCTCAAAATTTATAATTTTGCGCTTCCTGGGAATTCCCGGGAACTGGCCTACCTGGTCTTGTGGCATCTACATCGACTTGTTACTTCAGGTCAGCGCGCAGTCAAATGATTGATACAGAAAGTTTTTGAATTCCAAAGCCCTGTTTGTGAAAGGAGCTGGCGAAGCTGAAAGGCTTTCTTCTGAAAATTAAAAAATTGATTATGCCAAAGAACCTTTTGATTGTAGAGTCTCCGGCAAAGGCAAAAACCATAGAGAAATTTCTTGGCAAGGACTTCACGGTGAAGTCCAGTTATGGCCATGTCAGCGACTTGCCCAAAGGTGAGCTGGCTGTCGACATTTCCAATAATTTTCAGCCCAAGTATGTCATCGCTCCCAACAAGCAAAAAGTGGTAAAGGAACTCAAGGACTACGTTCAAAAGGTGGATGAGGTCTGGCTAGCCACTGATGAGGACCGGGAGGGTGAGGCCATATCCTGGCACTTGTGCCGGGTGCTGGGACTCGATGTCAATGCGACCAAGCGCATCGTTTTCCATGAGATTACCAAGCCGGCGATTCAAAAAGCCATTCAACAGCCCCGCAAACTAGATCTTCACCTGGTGGATGCGCAGCAGGCCAGAAGGATTCTCGACCGCCTGGTGGGTTATGAACTGTCTGAGCTGTTGTGGAAAAAAGTTAAAGGCAAGCTCTCTGCAGGAAGAGTCCAATCCGTGGCTGTCAGATTGGTGGTCGAGCGGGAGCGAGAGATTCTTGCCTTCAGAAGCAATGCATTCTTCAAGGTAACCGCGCTCTTCCTGGTCGACAACGCGGAGGGGAAAAAGGTGAACCTGAAAGCGGAATCGCCTGTCACGTTCTCCAATGCAGCGGAGGCAGAGAAATTCCTGAATTCTTGCATCGGTGCAGGTTTTACCATAGGCGACATAGAAGTCAAGCCTTCTATCCGCAAGCCGGCAGCGCCATTCACCACCTCAACGCTTCAGCAGGAGGCGAGCCGCAAGCTCGGCTTTTCGGTCACAAGAACCATGCAGGTGGCTCAGAAGCTCTATGAGGCCGGCCACATCACCTACATGCGTACGGATTCCACTAACCTCAGCGAACTGGCCATTGCCGCCATTGCCCAGGAAATCGAAACGCAGTTTGGCAAACCTTACGTACACAGCCGCCGCTACAAGACGAAAAAAGCCGGGGCGCAGGAAGCCCACGAGGCAATCAGGCCCACCTACATCCAGAACCATCAAATTGCTGCTGACCGGGATCAGCAGCGGCTCTACGAGCTGATTTGGAAAAGAACCATCGCCAGCCAAATGGCTGATGCACTGCTGGAGCGCACGCTGGTCAAGATCGGCATTTCAACCAGGCCTGAGATACCCTTGCAGGCTGAAGGCGAAGTCCTGAAATTCGACGGCTTTCTGAAAGTCTATCTGGAGTCGAAGGATGACGATGGGGATGACGAGGGTGGCGTGATTTTGCCCCCATTGAAGGTTGGTCAGACATTGGATTTGTCTGAATTAACCGCCACAGAGCGATTCACTCGTCCCCCGGCCAGGTACACGGAGGCCAGCCTCGTGTCAAAACTGGAAGAACTGGGCATAGGCCGACCCTCAACCTATGCTCCGACCATCTCAAAGATCATGGAGGAAAACAGGGGCTATGTGGTGAAGGAGAGCCGGGAGGGTGAGGAAAGGTCATTTTCCGTGCTCTCCCTGCGGCAGGGAGCCATCACGAAGAAGGCCGTGAAGGAAATCACCGGGGCTGTCAAAAACAGGCTTTTCCCCACCGACATGGGGATGTTGGTCACAGATTTCCTGGCGGATAATTTCGCCGGCATCATGGATTTCGGCTTCACAGCCGGCATAGAAGAACAGTTCGACAAGATAGCGGAAGGGAATATGTTGTGGGATAAGATGGTTCGGGGATTTTATGAGCCATTTCACGAAAACGTGGTTCAGACCCTGGAAAAAAGCGCCAGGGCCAATGGCGAGCGAATTCTCGGCATGGACGCAGCCTCGGGAAGGACCGTGTTGGTTCGAATGACCAGATTTGGAAAGCCTGCTATCCAAATCGGCACCAAGGAAGAACTGGGGGAGGATGAAAAGCCAAAGTTTGCCAATCTGCGCAACGGGCAGTCCATGGAATCCATTACCCTTGAAGAAGCCTTGAAACTGTTTGATTTGCCAAAATCACTGGGAACCTACCAGGGCAAGGAGGTTTCGGTGGCTGTTGGCAGGTTTGGCCCCTATGTGAAGCATGGCGAGAGCTTCATATCGCTGCCTAAGGGAGAGGATCCGCACGCAATTGAGATGGAGCGCGCCATCGCCCTGATTGCTGAAAAGCAAAAGGCCGATGCCCCCATGGGAACTTACAAGGGCCTGCCGATTACCAAAGGGAAGGGCAGGTTTGGTCCCTTCATCAAATGGAACGACTTGTTCATCAATGTCCCCAAGAAGTACAATCTCGACCACTTGACCCTGGAGGAAGCTCACGGGTTGATTGAAGCAAAAGTAGAAAAGGAGAGCAGCCGCTATATTCAGCGCTGGGAAAAAGAAGACATCGCCATCGAAAACGGCAGGTGGGGGCCTTTTATCCGCTTCAAGAAGTTCAACGTAGCCTTCCCCAAGATTGACGGGAGCAAAGTTACCAGTGAGGAGGCATCAGCACTGACCCTTGAGCAAGTCAAGAAAATCATTGAGGAAGCCATGCCCGGGTCTTTTAAGAAATGACTTCTCATGCCCCTTTGATTGCTTTCAGGCTGAAAACATGGGGAATGCTGACCTGCGTTCCCTTCCAGCGATACCTGCCCGGGGATGCCTGCTCCATGTTTGGAAAGCAATTGTAAGGGCTGAAATCGAATTCTTTGAATTCGGCGATTCGGTAGCCCATGCCAATGAAGGGGGAGATAACCTCGGACAGGCTGTGATTCCAAAAGTACTCCCTGGCCCTGAGGTCCGATTCGGGGGCCGCATAGGTACCCTTTACTATTTCCTCGTAGGGCAATTGCTGGTTGAAATAGCCGTAGGATACATTGTAGTTGTCAAAGTCGAACAGATACAAGGTTGGGTGGAATTCCGCGATGTAAAAAGTCCCACCCGGCAGCAGCATCCGATCGACGACGGATGCCCAGCGGTCGAGGTCCGGCAACCAGGCAATCGCGCCGAAACTCGTAAAGACGATGTCAAACTGTTCTTCAACACAACTGGGGACATCGTACACGTTTGTTTCAAAAAAGGAGGCGGCTATGCCCGCTTTGACGGCGATTTCTCTTGCCAGGGTTATTGATTTTCCTGAAAAATCAATTCCGGTGACTTTGGCTCCTTTGCGCGCCAGGGACAAAGTGTCCAGTCCAAAATGACATTGAAGGTGGAGCAGGCTCTTGCCTTCCAAATTACCCATTGCGTCCGTTTCAATTTCAGTCAGCGAAGATTTCCCATCCATGAATCCCTCCAAGTCGTAAAATGCTGAATTTGCATGGGTCTCCAGCCTGTCATCCCAGGCTTTCCGGTTCTGATCGAAGAATTCTTTCCACATGGTCAATAGTTTTTATCTGATGTTTTCCTTGGTTGCAGTAACGAGTATACTACCAGGCATTTTTACCATCATCTCAAAATCAAAGGGATTCGGTTAGCGCCGGTTGCCTCCGGGGAAGGGCGGAGGCTGTCTCAAAAGCCCCTTGGGGGCTGACGCCTCCAAAATACATTTTGAATGAATGCCATTTTTGTAACTGTTTAACACCCCTTACTGATGCTGCTTGCCTCCCGGAAAGGGCGGTCGGGGGGGGGGGGCCCCCCCCCCCCC
>JBEAYO010000009.1:0-18667 GCA_041159285.1 Bacteroidota bacterium
CAAATTGAATGGGCACTTTCCTAACACCCTGGATAATAAGGATGACAGCCATAATCACACCCAACAAGAGAGCGAATTCGATGATGAGACTGAAGAATCCGCCGGCGTTTGCCTTGAGTGCAATCTCACTGATGATCGCCTGTGGAATGGCTGCAATGATGCCGATGGTGATGAGCAGAGAAGCTCCGTTGCCGAGGCCACGGTCCGTTATGCGCTCACCAAGCCACATGGCGAAAATGGTACCAGCTGACAGGATTACTGTGCTGGTGAACCAGAATATCGTCTTGGGTACAGTTGGGTCAATGGCCCCCTGAATTGAGTTGATATAGGTGAGATAACCGCCACCCTGAACCAAGGTGATGCCCACTGTGAGCAGGCGGGTAATCTGATTCAGCTTTTTTCTGCCGCTTTCTCCCTCCTTTTGCTGCAGCCGCTGGAAGTAGGGCACTGCAAAGCCCAGCAACTGAATAATAATGGAGGCAGTGATGTATGGCATGATACCCAATGCCATCACGGAGGCATTCTGGAACGCACCTCCCGTAAACAGATTGACAAGCCCCAGCAGGTCGCCAGCCGGCGCTCCCTGGCTTGCACTGTCAAGTGCACCGGGATTGACACCCGGCAGCACCACATAAGAACTCAGGCGGAATACGAACAACATCAGGAGTGTCCAGCCTATGCGTTCTCTTAACTCTTTGATTTTCCAGATGTTCTGGATGGTCGTAATGAATTTTTTCATCGCAGTTGCTTGATACAAAACCCCTTTTCAGGGGAGTCGGGAATTAAAGACTGACACCAACTTCGGCGCAAGGAAATTGTGTAGTGTGCCAAAGTTTTGTTCAGATAAGGTTAACGCTTCCGCCTTTTTCCTCAATAGCCTGTTTAGCTGTAGCAGATACTGCGTGTCCAACGACTTTCACCGCAGCGTTTAACTCCCCTCTGCCTAAAATCTTAATGCGATCGTTCTTGCCTATAATCTTGTTGGTATAAAGTGAAGCAGGGCTGATTTCACTCAGGTTGTACTTATCTACAATTTCCTGTATCCTGCCCAGGTTGATCGCGACATACTCCACGCGGTTCGGATTTTTGAAGCCACGCTTGGGCAAGCGACGCTGCATCGGGGTTTGGCCACCCTCGAATCCGCGCTTTTCGTTGTGACCCGTGCGTGCCTTGGCACCCTTGTGACCCTTGCCGGCCGTGCCACCACTTCCGGAGCCTTCACCCCTCGCGATTCTCTTTTCTTTATGAGTAGCGCCTTTTGCCGGCCTTAGATTGTGGAGTTCCATATCAATATAGAATTAACTGTTTGCAAAAATAGACCATGATTGCCCAGCGGGGCAAGGTTTCGAAATCAGCTCACCGCTTCCACCCGCAACAGGTGCTGAACCTTTGCGATCATCCCCAGAATCTGAGGAGTGGCTTCGTGTTCGACAGTATGGTGCATCTTGCGGATGCCCAGTGCCTTGATAGTGTCTTTCTGACGCCTGGGGCGGTCAATGGTGCTTTTAACCTGAGTTATTTTCACTTTGCTCATTGTCAAAGGTATTTACGTTTTTATTCTTGTGCTTCGCGCAGAAAAGTACTTCCGCGGATCAACCATTGAAGACTTTCTCCATGGAAATCCCGCGCTGCTTGGCAACCTCTACCGGGCTGCGGAGCTTTGACAGGGCATCCAGCGTGGCTTTTACCACGTTGTGGGGATTCGAAGATCCCATTGACTTTGCCAATACGTTGTGCACGCCTGCAATCTCAAGGACAGCACGCATGGAACCACCCGCAATCACACCTGTACCATCTGCAGCCGGACGGATCAGTACGCGACCAGCTCCGAATTTGCCTTGCTGACCATGCGGAATAGTACCTTTGAGGATGGGTACCTTGATCATATTTTTCTTGGCGTCAGCAACCGCCTTCGTGATTGCCTCCGTTACGTCCCTGGCCTTGCCCAGGCCCTGGCCGACGGTTCCGTTTCCATCGCCCACCACAACCACAGCGGCGAAGCTGAAAGTACGGCCCCCTTTGGTGACCTTTGCCACCCTGTTCAGGCTGACAAGTTTTTCTTTGAATTCTGATTCTACGGGTTTCACCTTTTGAACGTTACTATTTGCCATTGAAAATATTATTTAATGCTTGAGGATGGGGATAAAATTAGAATTGCAAACCGCCTTCCCGCGCTCCATCCGCCAATGCCTTGACACGGCCATGGTAGAGGTAACCACCGCGGTCAAAAACCACCGCCTCGATAGAAGCAGCTTTCGCCTTCTCTGCTATCAAGAGTCCCACCCGCTTCGCCTGCTCCGTCTTGGTCAGCCCTGCGGTATTGATACCGGCTTCATTCGAGTTAGCAGCCACCAGCGTGTGCCCGGCCCGGTCGTCGATGACCTGGCAATACACCGACTTATTGCTTCGATAAACGCAGAGGCGGGGGCGCTCAGAAGTGCCCTTTACCGTTTTGCGAATTCGATGGTGAATTCTCCTCCTGCGACTTTCTTTATTGAATTTCATGTCTTTTACTTTTATCCTGGCAAAAGGCGCACGTAGTCCAATCCCAGAAAAACACTATAAAAAATAAACGATGATTATTTCTTAGAAGCCGCTTTGCCAGCCTTGCGACGCAGCTGCTCACCTACGAAGCGGATACCCTTGCCTTTGTAAGGCTCCGGCTTACGGAAGGCCCTGACCTTCGCTGCAACCTGACCGATGAGCTCTTTATCAAAGCTTTCCAGCCTGATGATGGGGTTCTTTCCCTTTTCCTGGCCGGTGGACAATTTCACCTCATCAGGAATGTAGAAGAACACGGGGTGAGAATAACCCAGCGTTAACTCCAGCAGCTGACCCGTGTTGGCAGCGCGGTAACCGACACCAACCACCTCGAGTTCCTTGACATAGCCGGCGGACACGCCTGTGACCATGTTCTGGATGAGAGCGCGGTACAGACCATGCAGCGAGCGATGGCGCTTTTGTTCTGTACTGCGAGATATTTCTATCACGCCATTGTCAACACTGACCGTTATTCCCGGGTCAATCTGCTGAAACAATTCGCCTTTGGGCCCCTTCACGCTCACCACGTTCTTGTCGCTCACATTGACGACGACGCCTCCGGGTATCTGAATCGGCATTTTTCCTATCCGCGACATCTTGATACGATTGTTTAGTTGATAAATTAGATTACTGAATGTAGCACAATACTTCACCCCCGACGTGGTGCTCCCTTGCCTGCTTGTCAGACATGATGCCCTTGGAGGTAGAAATAATGGCAATTCCGAGCCCATTGATTACCTTGGGCAGATCATCAGCCTTGCGGTACTGCCGGAGACCCGGACGGCTCACTCGCTTGAGATCCTGGATGACAGGTCGCCTGGTCAGGGCGTCGTATTTAATGGCAATCTTAATGATGCCATTCTTTCCGGCTGCGTCGTCAAATTTATAATTGAGAATATAGCCGTTGTCGAATAATATTTCCGTAATGGCCTTCTTCTCTTTGGAGGCCGGAATTTCCACGACACGATGTCCTGCCTGCTGGGCATTCCGTATGCGTGTCAGAAAATCTGCAATAGGATCCGTTAATACCATTTTACTGAATTTGTACTTTTATCTTTCAAGAACCTGCCCCCTTTTGTCGGTTGCTTATTAAGCGTCCAGGCGGGCAGCCCGATAATAATCTTTACCTCCAGGTTTCGGATAACTGCATGTAGCAGCAGCAAATCACCAGCTCGCTTTCGTGACACCCGGGATTTTTCCTTCCAGGGCCATCTCGCGGAACTTGACGCGGCAGAGGCCGAACTTGCGCATGTAACCCTTGGGCCTTCCGGTCAGCTTGCAGCGATTGTGAAGGCGCACCGGAAGTGCATTGCGCGGCAACTTGTCAAGTGCCTCGTAATTGCCCTGCTCCTTCAGCTTCTTGCGCAGATCTGCATACTTGGCTACCATACGAGCCCTTTTATTTTCCCTAGCTATCAATGATTTTTTAGCCATTACTTTTCAGTTTATATACAGTGTGATACCGTTTTCAGTTAAAGCTATTAATTCTTGCTCTTGAATGGAAGACCCAGGGCTTTGAGGAGCGCATAGGCTTCTGCATCCGTCTTGGCAGTTGTCACGAATGTGACATCCATACCCGTCACCTTGGTAACTTTGTCGAGGTCAATCTCAGGGAAGATGATGTGCTCGGTGACACCCATCGAATAATTCCCACGACCGTCGAAGCTCTTGTCGTTTATGCCGCGGAAGTCGCGCACACGCGGGAGGGCGACGCTAACCAGGCGATCCATGAATTCCCACATGCGATCTTTACGCAAGGTAACGCGGACGCCGATGGGCATGCCTTCTCTCAACTTGAAGTTGGACACAGACTTTTTCGCCCTCGTCACGACGGCCTTTTGACCAGCGATGGTAGAGGTCTCGGTAAGTGCCACATCAATCAGTTTCTTATCCTGCGTCGCCGCACCAACACCCTGATTGATGCATATTTTCAACAGGCGAGGAACTTCCATGGGGTTCTTGTACTGGAATTGCTCCTGCAAAGCCGGTATGACTTCATTCTTATACTTTGACTGTAGCCGAGGAGTATACTTCATAGCTGAAAAAATTGATCAAGATTTAGTTAAAGAGTTCACCGGACTTCTTGGCATAGCGGACCAGCTTGCCGTCCACCAGTTTCCTACCAATTCGAGTAGGCTGGCCGGTCTTCGGGTCGAGCAGCATCAGGTTGGAGATATGGATTGGCGCCTCCATGTCAACAATGCCGCCAGGATTATTCTGGGTAGGCTTCTTGTGCTTCTTAACGATGTTCACGCCTTCCACCACGGCCCTGTATTCCTCTGGGAACACCTTGAGCACCTCACCAGTGGCACCTTTATTATTGCCTGAAATAATCATCACCTTGTCGCCTTTGCGAATATGCAATTTGCCGGTGAATTTTTCTTTTTTAGTTTGCTTTGCCATGACAGTCTGAAATTATCTTTTGGTTCCTGAAATCCGGAAACCTGAGTTTCGTCAATTTGACTTTAATTAGAGCACCTCGGGAGCCAGCGACACGATACGCATGTAGTCCTTTTCCCGCAGTTCCCTGGCCACCGGGCCGAAAATACGGGTACCCCTTGGTTCGTCCTGGTTGTTGAGCAGCACGCAGGCGTTGTCGTCAAAGCGGATGTAAGATCCATCCTTCCTGCGCACTTCTTTGCGAGTGCGCACCACTACGGCTTTGGACACCGTACCTTTCTTGACACCGCCTGGGGAAGCATCCTTGACAGCAACGACGATTTTGTCGCCCACGGAAGCGTAGCGCCTGTGTGAACCACCCAGAACGCGGATGCAGAGCACTTCTTTTGCACCACTGTTGTCTGCCACCTTTAGTCTCGATTCCTGCTGAATCATAACTATTAAATTTTATACTGTTTACAATCTGAATAATAGGCAAATGCCAGGAGGCACCGACCAGCTATCGCCGGTCTGGTATTACTTGGCTCTTTCCACAATCTCGACAAGGCGCCAGCGCTTGTTTTTGCTGAGCGGCCTGGTCTCCATGATCCGCACGGTGTCGCCGATGTTGCATTCATTCTTGTCATCGTGCGCCATAAACTTCTTGGACATCTTTACAGACTTTCCATAGAGCGGGTGACGCAGGCGGCGTTCCACCAAAACGTTGATGGTTTTTTCCATTTTGTTGCTGACAACAACGCCAACTCTTGTTTTTCTAAGTTTTCTGCTTTCCATTTTTTATCGTTTACGGCTGCGATTGTTATTGTTGCTAAAACATGAGCGCTGCCAACTGCACTTAAGCGATTTTACTGGTTTTTTCTCCTGGCCCTGATTTTAGAGCGCTTGGCGATTTGTTCCGGGCTGGACTGCTCCAGCTCCCTGCGACGAATTTCCGTCTTCACCCTGGCGACATCGCGGCGAGTCTCACGCAGCGTGAGCGGATTCTCAAGCCCTTTGGACGCGTGGTCGAACTGCATCTTCTGGTATTCGCGCTCGATATTTTCCAGTTCGCTCACCAATTCGGCGTCGGAAAAACCTTTGAGCTCAGTGAATTTATTGCTTGCCATTTTTTAAACGAGTTAAAATTTAATACTCTATCGTGCATTTGCAGCCCGATGTTGAATTACAGCGTCACCATGTCAGGGCGGACCGTCAGCTTCGTCAGCACCGGCAGCTTCTGAGCTGCCAGGCGAAGTGCCTCCTGAGCAATTTCAGCGCTCACGCCGTCGATTTCGAACATGATCTTGCCTGCGGTAACCATGGCCACATAATGGTCGAGGGAACCCTTACCCTTACCCATACGCACTTCCTGGGGCTTCCTGGTAATCGGAATATCCGGGAAAATCCGGATCCATACCTGTCCTTCCCTTTTCATGTAACGCGTCATGGCGATACGGGCGGATTCTATCTGGCGGTTTGTGATACGACCGCTGGTAATTGCTTTCAAACCATAGACGCCGAAGCTGAGCACAGTTCCCCTCTTGGCAGTTTTCCTGACCACGGGTTTCTGCTGCTTGCGATATTTGGTACGTTTAGGCTGTAACATTGTAATCTATCTTTAAATTTCTTTAATCTTGATATTCGGAACGGCATTCTGAGTATTCAAACCAGCTGCTAACCAGCCCCGTTTTTAATCGGGCTGCAAAGGTAAGCTGAAAATACTGAATTCGAGCACAATCCCTTCAAATAATTAGCGCCTGCGACCTCCGCCGCCTCCGGCGCGACCGCCCTCGCGGCGGCCACCTTCACCGCGGCCACCTTCACGGCGACCACCCTCACCGCGACCGCCTTCACGCCTGCCACCACCTTCGCCGCGGCCGCCTTCACGGCGACCCGGAGCACCTGGAGCACCGCCAGTGGTTTCCTTCTTCATGAGGCCAGCATTCGGCGACAAGTCACGCTTGCCGTAAACCTCTCCTTTGCAGATCCAGACCTTGATTCCAATCTTGCCGTAAACGGTCTGCGCTTCGGACAAGATATAGTCGATATCAGTGCGGAAAGTGTGCAATGGTGTCCTTCCTTCCTTGTATTCTTCAGTACGGGCTATTTCAGCACCGCCAAGACGGCCAGAGATGCGAACCTTGATACCTTCGGCGCCAGTTCTCATCGTTGACTGGATAGCCATCTTGATGGCGCGGCGGTAATTTATGCGCGCCTCGATTTGCTTGGCAATGGATTCGCCGACGATGGCAGCGTCCAACTCAGGCTTGCGGATTTCCATGATGTTGATCTGGATCTCCTTACCTGTGATTTTGCGCAGCTCCTCGCGGATTTTATCAACTTCCTGGCCACCTTTCCCGATTACGATACCGGGGCGGGAGGTGTGAATGGTTACGGTGATGCGCTTGAGTGCGCGTTCAATAATCACCCTGGCGATTCCGCCCTTCATGACGCGGGCTTTGAGATAGGTACGGATTCTTTCGTCCTCGATAACCTTCTCCGCATAGTCTTTATCTGCATACCAGTTGGACTCCCATCCTCTGATGATTCCAAGGCGATTACCAATTGGATTTGTCTTTTGACCCATTGCTTAATTATTGAATGATGATGATGCTATATCCAAGCAATTGTGATAATGATGCTCCGCCGGCTTATTCAGCGTTTTCAGCAGCTGGCTGCAGGTCGCGCTCAAGTGGCACCTTGTTTTCCACGACCAGGGTCACGTGATTGCGGCGCTTGTGAATGCGGGCTGCACGTCCGTGGGTGGCAGGCCTGAAGCGCTTGAGCATGGAAGCCTCATCCACAAAAATGGTTTTAATGTAAAGTCCGTAGTCGTCAGCGCTTTCTGCTCCATCCAACTTATACTCCCAGTTAGCGATAGCCGAGAGCAGCAGTTTCCGCAGCCACATGGCGGACTCATTCTTGGTATGGGTAAGAATGCTCAGTGCTTCTCCCACTTTCATACCGCGGATGTTGTTGACGACCAGCCGCATTTTGCGGGGTGACATCGGGCAATTTTTAATCTTTGCAACTGCTTCCATTATCTAAAGAATTTGTCAGTTTTCAATCAAACGTGAATCTAATGCCATTCACAGCTCGTGAACGGCGATAAAAACCCCAGCCTGTGACAGGCGGGAGATTTATCAACCCTTGCGGTGACCGGCATGGCCCCTGAAGTTCCTTGTCGGAGCAAACTCGCCGAGCTTATGTCCTACCATGGGTTCTGTCACGAACACCGGGATGAAGTTCTTCCCGTTGTGAACAGCGATGGTTTCACCCACCATGTCGGGTACGATCATGGAAGCTCTGGACCAGGTCTTGATTACCTGCTTGCGCTTGCTTTGCTTTGCCGTTTCCACCTTCTTCATCAGCTTGTGATGAACGTAAGGGCCTTTTTTAATAGAACGTGGCATAAATGATGTATGCTTGATGACTTTTCCGAGGGTCAGGCAAATTTAAAACCCAGGTTTTTTCATTTGCAGCTGACCGGGTCGAATAATCAATTAGTTGTTTTTCTTCTTGAAATAATCAGACTGGTTGAATGCTTCTTGTTGTTGCGCGTCTTGGCACCCTTTGCAATCTTACCAGTCCTGGACCTTGGGTGGCCACCGGAAGCCCTTCCTTCTCCACCGCCCATCGGGTGGTCAACAGGGTTCATAGCTACACCGCGTACGCGAGGGCGACGTCCCTGCCAGCGGTTTGCACCAGCTTTGCCCAGCGTCTCCAGACCATGATCCGGGTTGGAGCAAGTCCCCATAGTAGCCTTGCAGTTGGCAAGGATGCGGCGGGATTCACCGGAAGGCAATTTAATGACAGCATAGTACTCCTCGCGTCCGAGCAGGATGGCAGAAGTTCCGGCAGAGCGCACCAGGGCAGCCCCTTTGCCAGGAGTCATCTCGATGGCATGGATGGCGGTACCGAGCGGGATGTCCTTGAGGAACAATGCGTTGCCAGTATTGGGGGATGCATTTTTTCCGGACATGATTTTATCGCCCACTTTCAGGCCATGCGGTGCAAGTATGTAGCGTTTCTCGCCATCTGCGTAGCAGACCAGCGCGATGTAGGCCGTGCGGTTCGGATCGTACTCGATGGTCTTCACGGTAGCCGGAATTCCATCCTTGTCGCGTTTGAAGTCAATCACGCGATAGCGACGCTTGTGTCCACCACCGAGCTGGCGCATGGTCATCCTACCGGAGCTGTTGCGGCCGCCGGACTTCTTCATCGGGGCCAGCAGGCTGCGCTCGGGGGAGTCGGCAGTGATTTCGCTCCTGTCAGTGCTGATTTTGAAACGAGTTCCCGGTGTTACCGGATTATATTTTTTCAGTGGCATACCTGAACTTTTTTAAACTTCACCGTAGATGTTGATGGTTTCGCCTTTAGCCAGGGTAACGATGGCTTTCTTGTAGCCGGACACCCTACCGCGGATCACACCGCGGCGCGTGTTGCGGTTTTTGGCCTTAGACGGAACCAGGATGGTATTGACTGAGGCAACCTCAACATTGTAAATGCTGTTGACCGCCTTCTTTATTTCAACCTTATTGGCATCCCTGTTCACGATAAAAGTGTACTGGCCCCCTTTTTCAGAGAGCGCGTCTGCTTTTTCAGTGATGACAGGCTTGATTAATATTTGCTTTGCCATGGTGCTCGATTAACACATTTGAGCGGAGGAGCGATGGGTAAAACCGGCTCCTTCCGTTTTAGAGTTTAAATATTAGCGACAACCTTTTCGATTGAACTTTCGGACAAAACCAGGGTGTTGGCATGGAGGATTTCAAAGGTATTGAGATCTTGTGCCCTCACGACGCTGGCATTTTGAAGGTTGCGGCTGGACAGGTAAACGTTCTTGTCATAGTCACTGGTTACCAGCAGCGTCTTCTTAGCGTCCAGGTTCAGGGATCTGAGGATTCCTGTGAACGCCTTTGTCTTTGGCGCATCGAAAGTGAAATCTTCCAGCACCACCAGGCGGCCGCTGCTCATCTTTTCAGCCAATACGGACTTGCGTGCCAGGCGCTTCACCTTCTTGTTGAGCTTCTGGCTGTAGTCGCGCGGTTTCGGGCCGAAGACGCGGGCGCCGCCCTTGTAGAGCGGGTTGTTGATATCCCCTTTCCTGGAGCCACCGGTGCCTTTTTGGCGGTGCAGTTTGCGGGTAGAGCCTGAGAGCTCGCTGCGCTCTTTTGACTTGTGCGTACCTTGGCGCTGGTTGGCCAGGTAAGCCTTGACGGCCAGCCAAACGGCGTGCTCGTTGGGTTCTGCTCCAAAAACCTCATCAGGCAGTTCTACTGTCTTTCCGGTTTTTTGCCCCTGAATATTAAAAACTTCTAGTTTCATAACTGTGAAGCCGTTAAGTGCTAAAGATTAATGACTGATTTACTTGGGCTGAATCTTCTCGATCACCACGAAAGAACCGTTGTGTCCGGGAATGGCGCCTTTAACCAGGAGAATATTTTTTTCCGGGAACACCTTGAGGACCTTGAGGTTGCGGACCTTTACCCTGTCGGTGCCCATGTGGCCTGCCATTCGCATGCCCTTCACGACCTTCGAGGGGAAGGAAGAAGCACCGATGGAGCCAGGAGCCCTTTCGCGGTTGTGCTGGCCGTGAGTGCGGTCGCCGACACCGCTGAAGCCGTGTCTTTTCACAACGCCCTGAAAGCCTTTTCCTTTAGTTGTTCCAACAGCGTTCACGCTGTCTCCGACGTTGAACACATCTTCAACACGGATGAGATCGCCAAGGCCCTTGCCTGCAAGACTGGGATCCCTGAACTCCACAACTTTACGCTTTGGAGTGGTACCTGCCTTTTCAAAGTGCTTTAGCATCGGCTGCGTGGTGTTTTTAACCTTAGCATCGCCAAAGGCAAGCTGAAGGGCCATGTAGCCGTCTGAATCATCCGTTTTGACCTGAGTAACAACGCAGGGACCCGCTTCTATGACTGTGCAGGCGATGTTGCGGCCTGCATCATCAAAAATGCTGGTCATACCAATTTTCTTTCCGATAATACCGTCCATCGGGCAGAATTTTTATTCATCGAATATCACTCACGTCCATCTGCCAATATAAAAAGCCAGACAGCGCGAGATGACAAACGCAGATTGACAAAATAAAATACTGAGTGGCGATGAGCCTGGAAACCGGGCATACAAACGCCTGAATGTGACAGTTTACGATGTCAGCGTTTCACTGGATTACGTCAACTTGACTTGGATATCCACACCACTTGGGAGCTCCAGCTTGGATAACGCGTCGACTGTCTTCGGGGTAGGCGTGTAGATTTCGATCAGTCGCTTGTGGGTGCGTAACTGGAACTGCTCCCGGGATTTTTTGTTGACATGCGGCGAGCGCAGGACAGTAAAAACCTCCTTTTTAGTGGGCAGCGGAATCGGACCAGTAACGACAGCGCCACTTGAGCGAACTGTTTTTACGATCTTCTCCGTTGACTTGTCTACCAGGTTGTGGTCGTAAGAACGGAGTTTGATTCTGATTTTCTGATTCATGCCAGATAATTGTTAATTGCTTTTGATGCAAATTTTGACAATGCAGAGCGCTTTTTTCAAAGAGCGTGCAAAGATACAAAGATTTATGCTTTCACCAAACCTTTTGCCTTATCAATTACATCTTGTGAAATATTTTTTGGAGCCTCGGCATAGTGAGAGAACTCCATGGTAGAACTTGCACGTCCGGAAGTGATAGTTCTGAGTTGGGTAACGTATCCGAACATCTCTGAAAGCGGCACTTCAGCCTGGATGGCAATCGCATTGCCTGCGCGGGGCTCCTGGTTCTTAGGAAGGCCCCTGCGGCGGTTGAGGTCGCCAATGACGGCGCCGGTGTATTCGTCCGGCGTCACTACTTCGAGCTTCATGATGGGCTCCATGATCATCGGACCACACCTGGGTGCTGCTTCACGGAAGCCTTCCTTGGCACACAATTCGAAGGCGATGGGCTTGGAGTCAACCGCGTGCATGGAGCCGTCGTATACGCGGACCTTCATGCTTTCGATGTTGTACCCGGCGAGGACGCCGTTCTCCATCATGGCCGTGAAGCCATCGCGGATGGGCTTCTGGTAGTTGCGGTCGATGGCACCACCGACGATGTCCCATACAAACTGGAGCTTGAGTTTTCCGGACTTGAAATCATCGCTGTCAAGAAACTCCTGGTCAGCAGGTCCGATTTCGAATTCCATGTCTGCGAACAGACCGGAACCACCGGTTTGCTTTTTAAGGCGTTCGCGATGCTGGAAGGAGCGGGTGAGAGCTTCCTTGTAATTAACCTGAGGCATGCCCTGGTTGCACTCCACCTTAAATTCACGGCGGAGGCGATCCACGATGATTTCGAGGTGCAATTCGCCCATGCCGCTAATGATAGTCTGGTTGGTATCCTTGTCGAACCTCACTACGAAAGTCGGGTCTTCCTCGGCGAGTTTTGCCAGTGCAAGGCCCAGTTTATCCATATCCTTCTGGGACTTTGGCTCAACGGCGATGCCGATTACCGGATCCGGGAAGTTCATGCTTTCCAGCACGATGGGATGCTTTTCATCACAGAGCGTATCTCCCGTGCGGAGGTCTTTGAAGCCCACGGCAGCAGCGATGTCTCCAGCTTCCACGGAATCGATTGGATTCTGCTTGTTGGAGTGCATCTGATACAAGCGGGCGATGCGTTCTTTCTTGCCGGAGCGAGTGTTGAGCACGGCTGTACCAGCATCGAGTTTGCCGGCATAGACGCGCATAAAGCACAAGCGGCCCACGAACGGATCTGTAGCGATCTTGAACGCCAATGCTGTAAACGGTTCCTCGGAAGAGGGCCTTCTGGACTCCTCCTTTTCCGTATCGGGGTTGACACCAACGATGGCATCCACGTCCCTCGGAGAAGGCAGGTAAGCACATACGGCGTCGAGCATGGCCTGTACTCCTTTGTTTTTGAAAGCAGAACCACAGAGCACCGGCGTGATACTCATATCGACGGTAGCTTTGCGGATAGCCGCGCGGATTTCGTCTTCACTGATTGAATCAGGATTGTCGAAGAACTTCTCCATCAGCGTATCGTCGTATTCAGCGGCAGCCTCAATCATTTTCATGCGGAACTCTGCCACCACATCAGCGATGTCGTCTGGGATGGGGACGACCTGGTAGGTCATGCCCTGGTCTTCTTCATTCCAGATGCGGCCTTCGTTGGAAATCAGGTCAACGACGCCTTTGAATTTCTCTTCTGCTCCGATGGGTACCTGGAGGGGTAAAGCCCTGGCGCCCAATTTTTCCCGGATATCATTGACGACGTTGAAGAAGTCAGCGCCGCTGCGGTCCATTTTGTTGACGAAGGCAATGCGGGGCACCTTGTAGCGGTTGGCCTGGCGCCATACCGTTTCAGACTGGGGTTCCACACCGGATACGGCGCAGAAGAGGGCTACTGCGCCATCGAGCACGCGCAGCGAGCGCTCCACCTCTACGGTAAAGTCCACGTGGCCTGGGGTATCGATGACGTTGATGGTGTAGGTCTGGCCTTTCCAGTTCCAGGAGGTTTTAGTAGCAGCAGAGGTAATGGTAATACCGCGCTCCTGCTCCTGCTCCATCCAGTCCATGGTAGCTGCGCCTTCGTGCACCTCGCCAATTTTGTGCGTGAGGCCCGTGTAATAGAGGATGCGTTCCGAGGTTGTGGTCTTGCCGGCGTCGATGTGTGCCGCGATTCCAATATTTCTGGTAAAATTAAGATCTTTAGCCATGATAGGATATCCAAAGGATTTTAATGATGGATTTAAAATACGGTTCTGGGTTCATCAGGTTTTGAAATGAGCGAAGGCGCGGTTGGCCTCTGCCATTCTGTGGGTATCTTCCTTGCGCTTCACGGCTGCACCTTCCCCTTTGCTGGCGGCGATGAGTTCAGCGGCCAATTTCTCTGAAAAGCCCTTGCCGCTGCGCTCGCGGGCGAAGCGGATCAGCCATTTCATGCCGATGGAAACCTTGCGCTTGGCGCGGATTTCCTGCGGGATTTGGAAAGTAGCACCACCGACGCGGCGAGCTTTCACTTCCACCTGGGGCATGGCATTGTTGAGCGCCTTCTTCCACAGCTGGTGTTCGTCCAGCTTGGTCCGGTCGCGGATGATATCCATGGCTTCGTAGAAAATACCAAAGGCTGTGGATTTTTTACCTTGCCACATCATATTGTTGACGAACTGGGTTACCATTGGATCGCTGTAGCGTGGATCGGGAGCCAGAAGTCTTAATTTAGGTTTATGCTTCCTCATTTTTCGAGCATTGAGTGTGAAAGAAGACCGGAGGATGCCGGTTTCAATCAATAATTAATTATTTTCGATTGATGCGAATTCTTTGAAAATATTCCGTTGCCGGATTACTTCTTCGGGCGTTTGGTGCCATATTGGCTGCGGCTCTTCTTGCGGTTATTCACGCCAGCCGTGTCGAGGGCGCCGCGCACGATGGTATAGCGTACGCCGGGGAGGTCTTTCACCCTGCCGCCGCGCACCAGCACGATGGAGTGTTCCTGCAGGTTATGCCCTTCGCCGGGGATGTAGGCGATGACTTCGATTTGGTTGGTCAGACGCACCTTGGCCACTTTGCGAAGTGCCGAGTTAGGCTTTTTGGGCGTGGTGGTGTAGACCTTGGTGCAGACGCCGCGGCGTTGTGGGCAAGCGCCAAGTGCTCTGGACTTACTGGCTACTTCCACTTTCATTCTGCCTTTGCGAATCAATTGATTAATGGTTGGCATAATTGCTTATTTACTCCTTTTTCCGAATGTTAAGTTTCAAGGCTTTGGGGTTGACCCGGACCGCTGTGTATTTGCAGCTAAATAAAGGTTTACGAGCTAAAACACAGGGTCTTTTAAAAGCGAGCGCAAATGTAGTGGTTTTCAGTGAATTGTTGGTAATTTGAATCAAAATTATTTTTAAAAAAAGCAGCTAAGGGGAGAGCTTGCAACCCGGGGGGCTGAATGTTCGTTCTGATAGAGGGTGGAGGCTGTCTGAGCGGGTTCGTTTTGAGCAAAAATATTAAGGAAGCAAACCCAAAACTCAGCCCTGCGATAATTGTTTTCATTCAGAACAGGATTAACAAGAAGTGCCGTCGGTACAACCATAAATCAATCAAGACATGAATTATCACAACAACATTCTGGAAACCATTGGGAACACGCCATTGGTGAAGCTGAACAAAGTGACAGATGGCATCCCCGCCCTCGTGCTTGGAAAGATAGAGACATTCAATCCTGGCAACAGCATAAAGGACCGCATGGCACTCAAAATGCTGGAGGATGCGGAGGCCGCCGGCAAGATCAAGCCGGGAGGCACCATCATAGAATGCACCAGCGGAAACACGGGCATGGGGCTGGCCATTGCGGCCTGCGTCAAGGGTTACCGCTGTATCTTCACCACCAGCGACAAACAGTCGAAGGAAAAGCTGGACTTGCTGCGTGCGCTGGGCGCAGAGGTCATCGTCTGCCCGACCAATGTAGAGGCGAAAGATCCCCGCTCCTACTATTCCGTGGCGGAGCGGCTCAGCCGGGAAATACCCAACTCGCACTGGTTCAACCAATATGACAATTTATCCAACCGGCAGGCTCACTATGAAAGCACCGGCCCCGAGATATGGGAGCAAACTGGCGGCAAGGTCACGCACATCGTCGTGGGCGCAGGCACCGGTGGAACCATCACGGGGGTGGGCATGTACCTGAAGGAGAAGAACCCCGACATAAAAATCTGGGCCATAGATACTTATGGTTCCACCTTGAAGGCATATCACGAGACGGGGAAAATCGACGAGAAGGAAATTTACCCCTACATCACCGAAGGCATCGGGGAGGACATTATACCGAAGAACTACGACTTCGGGGTCATAGACCACTTTGAGAAGGTCAGCGACAAGGACGGGGCGGTGCTGACCCGCAGGCTTGCCCGTGAGGAGGGCATGCTGTTGGGGTATTCCGCCGGCAGTGCAGTGGCGGGCCTGCTGCAAATGAAGGACCAGCTCAAGGCGGGGGATGTGGTGGTGGTCATTTTTCACGACCACGGGAGCCGCTACGTGGGTAAGATTTTCAACGACGATTGGATGCGGGAGCGCGGTTTTCTGGATGCCGAGCTGAAGGTGAGGGATTTGATTTCGATGAAGACCGACAAGGCCTTTTACTCGGTGCAGGAAACCGACACGGTGCTGCAGGCTTTCAATTCGATGAAGTCGCGCGACCTGTCGCAGCTGCCGGTGATGGCAGGTCAGGAAATGGCGGGCTCCATCACGCAGACGGAGTTGTTGGAGTTTTTGCTGGAGAATCCGCTGAAGCATGCCGAGAAAACGGTGGGTAGCATCATGGGCAGGGCGTTTCCGGTGGTGGAGGAGGATTTGCCGTTCCGGCAGTTGGGAAAGTACCTGAACAAGGAAATACCGGCTGTCGTGGCAAGGGACAAGGCAGGGAATCTGCATGTGTTGACGCAGTATGATGTAATCAAGGCGGTATGATTAAAACTGGCTGAAGGGCTGCATCAGGCACTAAAAAAAATCCGGCCGTGGTCTCGTCAAACCACGGCCGGATTTTTTAGTAATAAGAATGAGGGAAGGCCGTCTTTGCCATCACTTGATATAGACTCTGAATACTACCCTTCTGTTCTTTTCCCTTCCTTCCGCGGTGTTGTTATCAGCCAGGGGCTTTGTTGACCCGTAGCCGATGTAGGACATGCGCTCTGCATTGACATTCCTGGAGATCAGGTACTCGTAGCAGGAAAGCGCCCTTTCCTGGGAGAGCACCATGTTCTCAGCCGCGACGCCCACGTTATCGGTGTGGCCTTCGATGGAGAGGCTGTAGCGCGGGTAGCGGGTCAGGATGCCGGCGATCTGGTCCAGCACCTGGAAGGACAAGGCCTTCAGCGAAGCTCTTCCCGTTTCGAACTGGATATTGCTGGCGGCGAATTCCAGGAAGTCCTTGTCAGTCTTATCGAGGTCAGGACAGCCCTGGTTAGTCCCTTTTTCATCAGGGCACTTATCGACGTTGTCCGGGAAGCTGTCGTTGTCACTATCGGGACAGCCCTTGGCTGTAGCCAAGCCCTTGACCTCCGGGCAGTCGTCCTCATTGTCCAGTACGCCATCGCCATCAGTATCCGGGCAGCCCTGAGAGCTTTCGCTGCCAGCCTTATCTGGGCAGCGGTCATCCTTGTCGGGGATGCCATCGCCATCCTTGTCAGGACAGCCACCGGTAGCGGGCTTGCCGGCTTCGCTGGGGCAGAGATCATCCTTGTCGGGCGTGCCGTCGCCATCCTTGTCAGGGCAGCCACCGGTGGCGGGCTTCCCAGCCTCCTTGGGGCAGATGTCCTCCGGGTCGATGATGCCGTCGCTGTCACTGTCGGGACAGCCACTGAGGGCAGCCGTGCCCTTCAGATTGGGGCAGCGGTCGGCACCGTCCTGCACGCCGTCCTGATCTGAGTCTTTAAGGGGGCAGCCGTTGTTATTGGCCAGGCCAGCCTCGGTCGGGCAGCGGTCGTCTTTGTCGATGATTCCGTCCTCATCGGTATCGGGGCAGCCCATGAGTATGATTTTCCCGGCCTCATTGGGACAGGCATCCTTGCTGTCGACCAGACCGTCGCCGTCGCTATCTTCCTTGACATAGGTAACCTGCGGCGGAGCGGGAGGGGCGGGAGGAGCGGGAGCAGGAGGAGTTTGAGTTGCCGGAACAGACTTTTCCGGGCACCCGCTGTTGTTGGCCGGGCCGGCTTCCCTGGGGCACTTGTCCGTTTTGTCGGGTGTCAGGTCGCCATCGGCATCAGGGCAGCCATAGGTATTGCGAGGTCCCGCTTCCCGTGGGCAGGCGTCCTGTATGTCGGGCGTACCGTCTTTATCCGTGTCGATTTTGTCCGGGGGCGGGAGTGGGACTGGTTTCAGTTTGTAGTTCCAGCCTATGCCAAGCTGGATGTTGTCGCGGTCCTCCACGAAGGATTTCCTGTATTCCGCCTGGACAGTGAGGAAAGAGCTTTCCCCCACGCGGTAGTAAAATCCGAGCCCAAGTGGGATCTGGAGGTTGGTTTCCTCGATAGACTCCGTGGCAAAGCCGACACCACCCATGGCGTAGGGTTTCAGCTGGCCGGGGGTTTTGGTGAACAGGTACTGGCCAGTAAAGTCAATGCTGGCGATGGTGGATTTTTTTTCATTACCGCCGATGTTCGCGACCCCCACCTTAAAAGGGATGCCGATGCTCAGGTTGTCATCGAGGGTTCGCAGGTAAGCAAGTTCAAGGCCGTTGCCAGTCTTGAAGCCGTCCACCCCATTGGGCGTGTAATAATCGATGAAAAGGAATTTGGCTGAAACACCATGAAGAGGATAAGAGACATCCTGTGAGAACAAGGGTTCACGGAGGAGCATGCACGTCATGAGTGCTGCACAAAGGAATAAGTTTTTCATAAACCAGTTTTGGGACTATTTTAGAGCAAGTTAAAAATTTATTCTTTTGGAAATCAATATTTTAGGACTGCATCTTGGGTTTGCCAGGTCATTTTGCGAAAAATCCCTGCATCAATCCCGCGCGATTATTTTCCAAAATATTGATTTACAGTATGAGCAATTTTTTAAAATACCCTTTTGCCATTGTCGAGCCGATACTCGCATTAAACCGAGGACGGGGCTCTCAGAACAAAATTAAGCAAAAAACAGCTGAGACCAATGGCGATTTTCACAAATAAGAAACTTGTAAATATCATGCCATTCCCGAATTGGGGTATTTTTTACTCATCTTCCGCAGGGATTGTGTAAGAAGTACCCTGGACCTTTGAAA
>JBEAYO010000010.1:0-18369 GCA_041159285.1 Bacteroidota bacterium
CCCAACCGCCCCCCCCCCCCGGGCGGCGGCTGCCCACCCCCCCCGCCGGCGGAAGGGGGATTTTAGGGTGCGCGGGGCTTCTCCCCTCGCGCCTTTTGGGAGAAGGCGCCTCGTCAAGGGGGCTTTTGAGACAGGCTCGGTATTCGGCTGGCCGCAGGCCGGCCGAATGCCTTTTCCGGGAGCCGATTGGCACCGTCGTAACGGATTGCAGCGTCTTTTGAGACGGCCTCGGATTGTTGGAATACGGCGGTAGCTACTTGAGAAAATGCCGGGTGTTGGAAGTGCTTCTTGCCTGGAGGTTGGCTCTCATCTTATCTTGTACAATCACCATCCTTCTCAGCAGGGAGTGCAGGTGGCGGAAAAAATTCAGGCGGTGAGGATATTGTTGATGGCTGAGAGGAGGTCGTCAGCGGAGACTGGTTTCACCAGGTAGGCGTCGGCACCAGATATCCTGCCTTTTTCGATGTCTTCCCTTTGAGCACTGGCGGACAGGAAGATGAAGGGGATTCGAGCTGTTTGAGGATGTTGCCTCAGTTTTTCGAGCAAGCCATAGCCATCCATCTTTGGGATCTGAATGTCTGAAATCACCAGGTCCGGCCGATGTTTGATGGCCAGTTCCATTCCTTCCACTCCGTTGTAAGCGCCGATTGCTCTAAAACCATTTAGCTCAAGTATTTCCAGGGTGTTCTCCAGAATCTCAAGGTTGTCCTCAACAAACAAAATCGATTTTGCTTTCATAGCTGCATAGAATCTCGTCTAATTCGTTGATCACATTTGTGAATCGAAATTAGTTCATTGCAGCTGGATTGGGAAACACTTTAACTAAATTTTTCAAAAAAAGGTTCCTGGTGCACCTTAGTGAATGAAAGGTTGGAAGAGTGCCTTCAGTACAGTATTTTTGAGAATTGATTCCAGTTGCCTTGAAAGGCACTCTAAAAAATGCAATTTCGTGTTAAATGCTCTAATAAAAAGTACCCGAACTAAGATCCTCATCGCCAGGTTGCTTTACTCGATTACCCGCTTACTGCCGGGGAAGGACCACCGCATCATCAAGAGAAATGGAATCGTTTACGCTGTTGACCTTTCAGAGGGCATTGACATGAGCATTTTTTTGTCAGGTAGCTTTCAGCCCCACCTGTTGAAAAACCCGGTGTTCGAGATAAAGCCAGATTTTGTCATCATGGATATTGGCGCAAATGCAGGCTTTTTGACCCTGCAGTTTGCCAGGCATGCCAGCCAGGGCAGCGTTATCGCCTTCGAGCCCACAGATTATGCTATGACCAGGCTGCAGCGCAACCTGAGCCTCAATCCAGAGTTGTCTGCCCGGGTGCGCGTCATCCACTCATTTGTCTCTGATAAGTCTGATAACCAGCCCAACATCAAGGCATACAGCAGCTGGAAAATCAATGGGGAACGCAGTGCAGACAATCATCCCGTGCACACGGGAACGCCAAGGCCTTCGCCCGGAGTGCCTGCCATAAGCTTGAATGACTTTGCGGAGAAAGAACAGTTGCAAAAGGTTGACTTCATAAAAATCGACACCGATGGCCATGAGCACCTGATCCTGAATGGCGCAGATAGGATGATTGCGAGGCTGAGACCGGCAATCATTTATGAACTGGGCCTATACGTAATGCAAGAGCAAGGGATTACATTCGAGTTTTATGAAAAATACTTTCATGAACTGGGATATCGCATGTTCGACTCCATTACTGGAAAGGAAATAACGCTGGCTAACTACAGGAAGCTCATCCCAAAGTACGGCACCACTGACGTTCTCGCACTGCCATACTGATCAATGTCAGGCTTTTTCCTGCGTAAATGTTTCCAGCGTTGACTGGAGCTGACCGCCCGGTATCATTCCCACGTGGCGCCATTTTTCCTTGCCATTCTGAAAGATGACAAAGGTGGGTACCCCGCTCACCCCCATGCTGGCGGCGAAGTTCTGGTTCTGGTCCACGTCTATTTTGATGATGGTGGCCTTGTCTCCCAGTTGTTTCTTCACTTGCTCCAGCACAGGCGACATGGCCTTGCAGGGACCGCACCAGGAGGCGGTGAAATCGACCAGCACGGGTTTGGAGCCCTTTATCAATTCGCTGAAGGATACTTTCTCTGACATGATTGGCAGTATTTAGATGAAAGACATTTGGGGGGCTTCGCTCGCCGGTTTTCCGGATGCATCCATTCGAAAGGCCAGCCGGGCGATTATCCCATGGAAATAATCGCCACAAAGTTCAGCGGCTAAAGCACCAAAAGCAGTGCTTTTGGTCACATATCCACGTTTGCGCGCCTTTTTCAGCGAAAGCGAGGTTAACAGTGACAAAACTCAGGACCGACAGCTGACTTTTATTACAATCCATTTCCCAGATCCCGGATAATTTTGAGTATCAAAAGAGAGGAACATTGGTTTCCTTCGATTTTATAAAACGCGAGGAAAGGGGAAAGGTTGGAGGGGGCACAGCGTGGTCCGGCATTCACAATTCCTCTTTCCAGGCATAAAAAACCGAGCCATGACACTTCAGACAGAATTAGTTGAAATGGGTAAGGCCAGATTGACCCAAATGAAGGTTCTGTTGGATGAATTGCAATTGCAACTGACATTGGGAAAATTGGAGGCGAGAGAAACTTTCGAGCGCGAGAGTAAAAATTTCCGTCAGTTCATCAGGGATTACAAAGAGCAGTCCAAGAAGGAAAATGAAGAACTTGCCACTCACCGCACCAACCTGTCGGAAAAACTGGAAGCCCTGGAAAACTTGCTGGCCAGGGAATTGGCAACCAGCAAGAAGAAATTCGACCAGGACAAAAAGGAAATTCTCCACGCCATTCACGAGCTGGAGTCCGTCATAGAAGATACCTATGGCGAAGTCAGCCAGCTGATTCAAAACAAGTTGGACAGCTTCAAGGGAAGGCTGGATGCCTACCGGGTTCAATTGGCGCTCGGAGAGTACGAGGTCGCCGAGGAACTCGAAAGCAAAAAGTCTGCCCTTCGCAGCACTGTGAATGAGATTGTGGAAAGGCTCAAGAAGGAGGAGAGCGCCAGTGAGAAGATTGACCATTTTGCCGAGGAAGTCAATAAATCGGTGGATCACCTCAAGAAGGCCTTCTCCGATTTGTTCAACTGAGGCTTGCGCTTGCTCTGCCACCAGCGCCGACAGGGGGGCTGCAAGAAATGCGTTCGCCTGGCCCCAGGCCCGCTGATTGCCGAGAAAGGTATTTGAACGAAGGCCCGTTTTTTTGAATCGCCAAATCAAAAAAACGGGCATTCGTTCATTGTCCAACTTTCGGTTGAAGTGTTTAGACTTTCCCGACCTATAACATGCGAATTGCTCGCCTAAATGACTTACCTTTGCAGGACCTAAAAAAAGCAGCAATTGCCATGTCCAACGCCGAAGGTAAAAAGTCAAAAACCACACTCATAGGCCGCTATGAGAAGGTCATCGGCGTATTGCTGAAATATGGATTTGCAGAGGTGGTAGCCCACCCACCTTTCAACCGCTTTGGCTCCAGGTGGGATAAAGTGATGCCCAAGTACCATGGTGAACCGGTCATCAAGTTCTCCAAGTATGAGCGAATTCGGATGGTGTGCGAGGAACTTGGCACCACCTTCATCAAATTCGCCCAGATTGCCAGCAATCGCCCCGACATCCTCCCACAAGAACTAATTCATGAGCTCTCTCTGTTCCAAGACAGGGCTTCCCCATTGCCTGCCTCTGCCATTCACGAAGTGGTGCGCTCAGAACTGGGCCGCGACCCGGAGGATATCTTTGAAGCATTTGACAACCAGCCCATTGCCTCTGCTTCCATGGGGCAGGTGCATCGGGCTCGTCTGGTGGGTGGAAAGGAAGTGGTGCTGAAGGTCCAGCGCCCAGGTATTGACGAGACGGTGGAGATGGATATCCATATACTTCGAAGCCTGGCTAACTTGATAGACCGGAATTTTCCTCATCTCAGGGCCTATCAGCCCGTCGAGCTGGTGAAGATGTTCGAAAGGAGCATACGAAAGGAGCTCGATTTCAAGCAGGAGGCGAATAACCTGAAACTGTTTGCATCCAACTTCATTGCAAATGCCGACATCTACGTCCCATCCTTTTATCCGGAGTTCTCAACCAGGAAGGTACTCTGCATGGAGTACATCGAGGGCATTAAGATCACCAATCTGAAAGCTCTCGAGGAAATTGGAATGACCGGTCCGGAGTTGGCGCTCAAAGGAATCAACCTTTACTTCCAGCAAATCTTTGAGTACGGCTTCTTTCATGCCGATCCCCATCCGGGAAACATTTTCATCCTTCGGGACCAACGGGTTTGCTTTGTCGACTTCGGAATGATGGGTACTGTGCTGGATTCCGACAAGATGCTGCTTGGAGACCTCCTTCTCTCTGTTTACCAAAGAGATGTGAAGGGCCTCAAGCATGCCTTGCTCAAATTCTCCTGGGACGAATCGCATGTCAATGAAAAGGAACTTGAGTATGATATCCTTGAGTTTTTTCAGAATTACTCCAGCAAGGGCATTGAAGATATAGACAATCGCGAGGTAATGGCTGCCCTGAATTCCCTCTTCTTCGATTACAAAATTAAAATTCCCGGCAACCTGCTGCTTCTGCTGAAAGCACTGGTTATCATCGAGGGAGTTGGCCTGATGCTGGACCCAAGGTATGACATCGTCGGAAACATAGCGCCTCATGCAAGGCGCCTGATGGAAAAAAAATACTCGCCTTCCCACTTCGCCAAGGACTTTGTCAGGTCCACTGTAGATTTGATACAGCTCTTTACCAATCTACCCGGCGACACGACTGAAATCATCAGGAAGATAAAGAAGGGAAAGCTGCACATCGAGTTCGAGCACAAGGGGCTTGAGGGTCTCAACGAGGCCATCTCGGTGCTTTCCAAGCGCATTTCCTTCTCCATCATCGTCGGTTCGCTGATTGTGGGCTCCTCCCTGATCGTCATCGCCGACGTGCCTCCTTTTTACAGGAACATACCCGTTCTTGGCTTCGTGGGCTTCCTGATCTCGGGCTTCCTGGGCTTCCGCCTGCTCATTTCAATCATGCGGCAAGGAAAGTTCTGAGGCTTGGCTTACTGGCGTATTACTTTTTTGATAAAATAACCTTTCCCAGTGAAAAACTTGATAAAGTAAATGCCTGGTGCCAACGAGGTGGCGCTTTCCTGCAACAGGTCAACCCGATGCCCGCCTGCTTCCAGTATCAATTTTCTTTCCAGCATCGAGCTTCCCCTTGAATCCAGCAATTCAATGGCAACGACTTGCGGATAGGACAGCTTGAACTCAAGCTGGAGTTCGCCGGTGAACGGATTGGGATAGACCTCGACCATGGCCTCTAACGCGGGCGATTCCGTGGCGTTGGAGAAACAGTCCGTGAGAAAAGCCTTTGCCTCGGCGAATTCACTGGTTTGATTGCCTTCGCAGATGGCTTGGACAGAGAATTCGTAACCCGTGCAAGCCAGCAATCCGGTCAGTTGTAAGGACGGCTGGGCACCTGCCAGCAATTGAGTCCAGTTGGCATCCGCGGACTTTTTATATCGGACGCGATAGTTGATGGCCTCTTCCACTTCCTCCCACAGCAGCTGCGTCGTGGTCGTTCCCACCTGACTGGTATCCAGCCCTTCGGGTATTTCATCGCAAAGCGGGTAGCAGGGCGTTGAGAAAAAGAACAGCTCAGACCATTCACTTCCCACGCCGGCACACAGGCTTCTTACCTGGCTTTCATAATTGTTGCAGGCCTGCAATTGGACTATCATTGCGCTGGTGTCGTTCGCATTAATGGCAAACCATACAGCTGTTCCCACTTGGCGATAGCGCAGCTCGTAGCCCAGGAGCGCATCCGGAACTGCGGTCCAGGAAAGACCGGCGCTGGTATAAGTGGCTGTGAAGGTGTCAATAAAAACCGGGGCGTAGCAATCAGGGGCGTTCCCGGCAGGATATTCAGGCAGTAATCTTCTACTTCGCCGTAGTCGAAATTTTGCACGCAGGGTCCCTGAGGTTCCGCATTCCACTTCATGGCTACCCTGAGGCGGGTGAAGCCTGGAACGGCGTCGCCCGGCACGATGAACAAGCCGCTGACTGTCGCCGAAGACGCTGTGCCTGCGTTGAAAATCTCCTCCGATGGGTCCTCAAAATCTCCGTCCTGATTGTAGTCAATCCATGCTCTGAACCATTCATTAAATGGGAAGCCGGAGAATCCGGGCGACAGGCTGATGGGATATGCCTGGTAGGTGTACAAATCAGTGGAAATGCCGGTGTAATCCCCGTAGCCATCATCTGAGGCAGTGGCGTTGCTGATGCCTCCCAGGGAAACCTGGGCAATCCATTCCTCTGTCGCGTTGCCGCTGTTGGACGGGCAATAGCTCAAATCAGTACAGGCACCACAGCCCTTGGTGGTGAAGGAGAGTGTAGGTCCGAAATCCGTCAGGGTGGAGTCGCACACCGTTCGGATCTGTATGGAATAGTCCGTGCAGGGAAGCAGGCTGTCGAGGCTGAGTGAAGGCTCGGCGATGCCGCTCAGCATCGTGGTGTCGCCACTGTTGACGAGCAGTGCCTGGTAGGCAGTTGCGGCTAGCAGTGGCTGCCAGGTGAAGGCGGCACTTGAATCGCTCAGGGAGCTGATGGCGAGGTTTTGTGGCGCCTCGCAACAGCCGTCTGTTTTGAAAGAGACCAAGCTTGTGTAGCTGCTGCTGGTGTCGGAGCAAATATCTTCCAATTGGCATTCATAGTAGGAACAGGCAAGAAGGCCATACAGAGAAACCGGACTCGCCACATTTTCCAGGACATTCCAGGTGGTATCGCCCTGGGCTCTCCAGCGAAGGTTGGTGTAAAGTGTGGAATCGGATGAGGACCAACTGATGGTAGCGCTTGTGTCGATAACACTGGAGATCCCGATGCCAAATGGTTTGGGGCAGGGTCCGCAGGATTGGAGCAGCAGCTGCAGGCTGTTGTAGGCGTTGATGCGGCCACCTGTCTTTACTTCGCTGAGGAGGTTGGGCTTCAGGTCAACGCCGTTGAAGATGGCATCCCTGACCAGCAGTGCGGTGCCGGCCGGGTCGGCCAGTGCCTGGTAGCCCAGGCTGCCGCAGGGTGCGGAATAAAGCAGCCCGATGATGCCCGCCGTCAGCGGGGATGAAAATGAAGTGCCGCTGGAGTTGCTGGGGCCTCCATTGAGGCTAAGGCTGACTATTTGCTCGCCGGGGGCGCCCAGGTCCACATGGGTGGTGCCATAGCCAGAGAAAGTCCTCACGTCGTTTCTGTTGGTGGCGGTGACTGAAATGAGGAATTCGCTGGGACAGGCTGTGGGCAGGTCGCCTGCCACGTCGATGTTCACGTTGTTGTTGGAGGTAGAGCCGCAGCTCAGGATGCCTTCCACGCCGAGGGAATCATAAAAGGCGCACCATAGTGGCGAGCCGGCAGGGTCGCCGTTGTCAATACCCCAGGAGGAGTTGGTGGCGACCACGAAGGCTCCCTGGCTGCCGCCGCTCTGGTTGTAGCGCCGACGCATGACCAGGGGATAGGTATAGGCAGCAATGACATTGGCTTCCGTCAGGGAGCCGACGTTGACATGCATGATCTTGATGTTCCAATTAATGCCGCTGACGATGCTGGCGTTGTTTCCCTTCGCGCCTATCATGCCTGACACAGTGGTCCCGTGCCCGGAGGACGGGATGTTGTCTGTTTGGTTGACGGGGTTCCATCCATCGAAGTCATCCAGGTAGCCATTGCCATCATCGTCCAGACCGTTGTCCGGGATTTCGGCCTGATTTACCCAAAGGTTGCCCTGAAGGTCAGGATGGTTCCTGTTGGCCCCTTCGACGACGCACACCACGATCTCCTGTCCGGTGGCGGTAGTGCCGCCGGTGGTGATATCCCAGGCCAGGTCGGCATCCACATCCGCATCCGGTGTGCCTCCGTTCTGGCCCGTGTTTACCCACTGCCACTGCTGCGGAAAACCGGGATCGTTGGGGACGGTCTCCCGCATAGAAATCAGGTGGTTGAACTGGGCATCCTGCACTTGCGGCAGCCGGCGCACCCGCTCGAGCAATTTTGCATCATCAACACTGACGGGATCCACCTGCAAAAGCCAGATCCGAAGGGGTGCAGATAGTTCGGACGCGATGGAGAGTCCTGTGGATTGCCCATCCAACTCCCTCAGAGGTTGGATTAGTTCCCGGATCCCATATCCGGGCTTGAGTTGCACGATTATATCGCCATGGATACGCCCATTTTGTTGTGCGTTCAGGCTCACAGCCAGCAGAATGAATGAGAGCGGCAAAAGGAACTTTGCGTTCATAGAACCTGTTTTTTGAATCCAGAAAAGGGGAGATTGCACATTTCTATTTGCCTTCCCCGCTCACGTTGGCAGCCTTGCCGTGTTCAAATTCAATCGTGTATTCAGAGACATATTTCCCAAGGTCTGAATATTTGTAAAACAGGCGGGCTTTTTTTCCCAGTCGCAGGCAAGTGTGCTTGTTGGCGATGTCCTCCTGCGTGTTCATAGGCTGTAGCGAGGGATACCACATGGTGTGGCCGGGTTTGTCCACCAACAACTGCGGTGTGGTCCAGGCCTGTGAATTGTTTCCCGTCCCCAGGTCCTGGTGGGGATTAAAAGAAATGTAAAGGCTGCTGCCCAGCCAGGAGGGGCCTGTCACCTTGCCCATGAGCATTACCCAGCAATTCAGGTAGGTGTTCCAGCTGACGGAGGGTCCCCAGTGGAAACCGCCCGTAGGGGAGGAGGCTGCTCCTCCGCCGGCATTGCGGGGAATCTGGAGCGAAGACACAGGTTTTCCGATGCTGTCCCAGGGAACGTCAAAGGCCTGGCCACCCCAGCGATTTGCCTTGCCCTGCGGGTCGTCCAGGTCGCTGATTTTTATCCTGGCCACGCTGATGCATTGTCCGGACCATTCATTCTCCGGATCGTAGGCTGCAGGGTCATAGACACCCGGGTATCCGTATTCCCCGTAGAACAGATAGAGGTAATCCCCGTGAGACACGGCAGAGGGGTCGCCGACGCCACCTGCAAAGGTGTTGGAGGTGTTGTGAGGTTTCAGGATCATCCGGGGCTGCTTATCCTCGATGAACAAGCCTTTGTTTTCCCAGCTGTGGCCGCCATTTGTTGACTTCATGACGCCGATGCGGCAAACTGCGGCTGGAGAGGTAGGGCCTGTGAGCCCCCGGGGCCAGTCTTTGTTGATATAGCCTTCCCCGGTGGTGCTGTCGTAGGGCAGGGTGGCCGGATAGTTCTCGTTGTGGTAAATGGCATACAGCGTTTTTCCAGACGCATCCCTTTGGTCCTGATAGACCGTTTCAAACCAGACGGCACCGTGCAGGCCTGGCGTGCCAATGGGCGCGTTGAGCGGCATTTTCGGAGCGGTGAATGCACTGGCTGGATTGGAAAATGCCTCGTCCGCGTTCTTGCCGTCGGAAAATTTAAGGTCAGTGGCATAGCCCCAGAGGGGGTCTTCCCCGTATTTGCCCGGGAAAATGCGAAAAGTATCGCCTATCCAGGCTTCCGCCATGTTACAATCCACAAAGTTGTTGAACTTGAAAGTGTCAGCTGGAATCAGCTTAAACTGTGGTGGAACAAACACAGCGCTGCTTTCATGAGCAGGTGGCGTGGGTTGGCAGGCAGTTATGGACAACAGCAGGGCAGCCAAAGCCAATCCATTCAGGCAAAAGGATTTCATGTTTACCAGGTTTGATCTTGATTAAATATTTTTCAATTCAGCTACCAGTTTGCTGAGCATGTCCTTGGCATCGCCGAAAAGCATTTTCGTCTTCGGATGGAAGAACAGCGGGTTCTCGATTCCGGCATAGCCAGGTCGCATGCTCCGCTTCATCACGACAACCGTTTTGGCATCCCAGACCTTGATGACTGGCATGCCGTAGATGGGGCTGGAGGGATCCGTTTCTGCAGCTGGGTTCACGACGTCGTTGGCGCCGACGATGATGCAAATGTCCGTGTTGGGCATCATTGAGTTGGCATCGTCCATTTCAACCAGTTTTGGATATGGAACATCCGCCTCGGCCAGGAGCACGTTCATGTGCCCGGGCATGCGGCCTGCTACAGGGTGGATGGCATAGTACACTTCCACCCCCTGGTCCGACAATTTCTTTTCAAACTCATGGCAGACGTGCTGGGCCTGGGCAACAGCCAGGCCATAGCCCGGGACGATGCAAACCCGGCTGGCGTAGGCGCACATGATGGCCGTGTCGTTCAGGCTCACCTCCCGGATTACCTGGTCACCGCTCGCCTTGGCTGCCCCGCTTGCGGCGCTGCTGCCAAATCCGCCTATCAGCACATTCATCAGGGACCGGTTCATGGCCGTGCACATCAGGGCGGTGAGGATCAAGCCAGAGGCACCGACCAGAATGCCACCAATGAGCATCAGGCTGTTGTCATACAGCAATCCACCGATGGCGCCGGCAATGCCAGACAAGGAGTTCAAAAGGGCTATCACCACGGGCATGTCTGCCCCACCGATTGGCATCACGAAGAGAACGCCGTAAACCAGTGAAAGGATAATGAGCAGCCAGGTTCCGCTTTCTCCCAGCATTTCGGGAGCTGCGATACCGACGACCACCAGCAACAGCAGCACCACCAGCAACAAAAGG
Source organism: Bacteroidota bacterium (assembly GCA_041159285.1). Classification (GTDB taxonomy): domain Bacteria; phylum Bacteroidota; class Bacteroidia; order Chitinophagales; family Saprospiraceae; genus UBA6168. The sequence continues at coordinate 10,616 of JBEAYO010000010.1, forward strand.
TTCAGGTAAGTGAGCCATTTTCCGCCGAGATCCTTGATTTTTTCATCCAGTTTGCCATAGGCAACCATGGAGCCGGAGAAGGTGACACCTCCGACCACGATGCCCGAGTAAGCCACCAGCAGGTAGCCCGCGTCGTGGTTTTCAACGCCGAAAAACTCGATGGCAGCAATCAGCACGGAAGTAGCGCCGCCGGTGCCGTTGAAGAAAGAGACCATCTGTGGCATGGCGGTCATCTTCACCCGCATGGCCATGAGGTAGCCCAGGCCTCCGCCAACTAAGAGGCCGGCGATGATCCAGGCAATGTTTCCAATTCCTTCACCTGCTTCATTTTTATGGAATAAGATGGTGCCGATTATGGCCAGGCCCATGCCTATTCCTGCGATGTCATTTCCCTTGCGGGCCGTCTCCGGGTTGCTCAGCATCCTCAGGCCTATGATGAAGGTAACGCAACCGATGATGTAGGATAATTCCAATAAAAATTCTGACATGGTATTTCTTCTTGTTTTGTAACTGTTTAGCACCCCTCGCTGAAGCTGCTTGCCTCCCGGAAAGGACGGCCGGCAATATTTCCGCCTGCAGACAGGTGAATGAAACGGGCTTTACTTTTTCTTTTTGAACATGGCCAGCATACGGCTCGTGACGGCAAATCCGCCGGCGACGTTCAGCATTCCAAGCACTACGGATAGGAATCCGAGGGTCAAGGTGGTGTAATCATCTGGTTTTGCATGTCCCAGGACGATGATAGACCCCACGATGACTACACCGGATATGGCGTTGGAACCGGACATGAGCGGCGTGTGCAGCAGAGAAGGCACGTTCTTGATCACCTCTGTTCCGAGGTAGATGGCCAGGATGATAATGAAGATCATTTCCTGGTTTTGGAGAAAAAAGTCAGCAACTGCTTGCATAAATTTTATTGTTTATAATTAACGAATCTCAAATGCAGGATTCAACGCTGCCAGCTGTCATCAGCCGGCCTGAAGGACCGAATTCATCCTGGGGCTGATTACCTTGCCATCGTGGGCAATGCAGGTGGCCTCCACGATGTCATCCTGGAAGTTGTATGAAAACTCACTTTTATTGAAGAACAGCTTCAGGAAGTTCAGTATATTTTTACTGAACATCGCACTGGCGTCCCTGGGCATAGAGGAAGGCAGGTTGGAATCCCCGATGATGCAAACCCCATTGTGGTAGATGGTCTGTCCGTTTTGCGTCAGAGCACAGTTGCCGCCGGTGGAGGCGGCGAGGTCAACGATGACGGATCCTGTTTTCATTTTTTCTACAGAGGCCTGCTGAACGATGACAGGCGCTTTTCTTCCCGGTATCTGGGCTGTGCAGATGATGACATCCGCCTGTTGCGCGTGCCGGTCAACTGCTTCTGCTTGTTTTTGCTTGTACTCCTCGCTTTGCTCAATGGCATAGCCTCCAGCTGCTGAGTTTTCCTGGGCACCTTCGACCTCCACAAATTTGGCTCCGAGGCTGAGCACCTCCTCTTTAGCGGCTGTTCTAACATCGAATGCCTCTACCACTGCACCCAGCCTTTTAGCCGTGGCTATTGCCTGCAAGCCAGCGACGCCGGCGCCGATGATCAGCACCTTGGCTGGCTTGATAGTGCCAGCCGCCGTCATGAACATGGGGAAAAAGCCAGGTAGTTGCGTGGCTGCCAGGAGGATGGCCTTGTAGCCGGCCACGGTGGCCATAGAAGAGAGGACGTCCATGGCCTGGGCACGGGTGGAGCGGGGCAGCAGGTCCAGGCTGAAGGCACTGAGACCCGCCTCATTCAAGGGCTGAACGATATCTTTGTTGGAAAGCGGGTTGAACTGTCCAATCAGCATTTGTCCGGCTCGGCATTTTTTGAGGAGTTCGGGTTCCGGAGGGTGTATCCGGGTGAGAATGTCTGCCTTGGCAAGGATTTCGTCCTGAGTGACAATTTTAGCACCCTGGGAGGAGTAGGAATCGTCGCTCAGGGAGGCGCGGCTACCGGCTCCTGCCGCCAGCAAAACTTCGCTCACCCCGAGTTTCAGCAGGGCGGCGATGGTGTCAGGCGCGACGGATACCCGGTTTTCGTGTGATGGTTCGTTTAAAATTCCTAAAATCATATGCAATCTTATTTCAATGATGCGATTGACCTTTTATAAATTCGGGTTGAAATTAATACAAAGCTGAATTTAATCTCGTCAAGGCGCAAAATTATTAATAATAAAGTTAAATAGCGCTTGGTGAGGGGGCCAGTTGATTCAAACCTTGTCTTTTGTTCGGCAAATCTATGGAAGTGAAACGTAAGTGTTGATTTATGACTTTCTTATTTCTGTTGCCTGCTTACCTTTGCGGCCAAATTGAAGGGATTCAACCATAAACATAACAGCGTTACTCGCGCCCTTTGAAATTTTTTTTTTCTCAGGCGCTGATTTACCTGATTTTAAACAGCTTTTTTTCATGCTGACAGCATCCAATTTGTATGTTCAATACGGCGACCGAATACTCCTTGACCACATCAGTTTTGTCATTGGAGAGAAAGAGCGTATCGGTCTGGTGGGAAGAAACGGAGCAGGCAAGTCGACCTTGCTCAAAATTATCGCGGGTGCCCTGCGGCCGGATGAGGGGCACATTGCCAGGCCCTCTGTCAGCACCTTGGGGTTCCTGCACCAGGAGATGAGCCTGCCCAAGGGCAAATCCGTCATTGCAGAGACCCTCTCCGCCTTCGACGAGGCCAGGCAGGTGGAAGCCAGGCTGGGCGCCATCCACGAGGAGCTGGCCCACAGGACTGATTACGAGAGCGATGCCTACATGCAGCTGCTCAATGAAATGTCAGACCTTGACCACCGTTTTCACCTCATCGGCGGGCTCAACATGGAGGCGGAGGCGGAGAAAGTGCTCAAAGGCCTTGGATTCCGTCAGGAGGACTTTAACCGGCTGACGGACGAGTTCAGCGGCGGCTGGCAGATGCGCATAGAGCTGGCCAAGATGTTGCTGCAGCGGCCTGACTATCTCCTGCTCGACGAGCCAACCAATCACCTTGACATAGAAAGTATCCTATGGCTGGAGGAATTCCTTCAAACTTATGAAGGCTCGGTGGTGGTCATTTCCCACGACAAGACCTTCCTCGACAATGTGACCAAGCGCACCCTGGAAATTGAACTTGGAAAATTGTACGAGTACAAGGCCAATTATTCACGCTACGTGGAGATGCGCGAGGAGCGCCGCGAGAAAATGATGGCGGCCATGTCCAACCAACAGAAGCAAATCGCACAGATGGAGCGGACCATCAACCGCTTCATGGCCAAGGCCTCTAAAACTTCCCTGGCGCAATCCATGCAAAAGAAATTGGAAAAAATTGATCGCATCGAGGTGGAGGACACGGACACAGCGGTCATGAACATCCGTTTTCCGGAGCCTCCCCGCTCAGGACAGATTGTCATGGAGGCCAAGAACCTCTCCAAGAGCTACGGCCACCTCCGGGTGCTGGACCAGGTAGATTTTCAGATTGAACGGGGCGAGCGAGTGGCCTTCGTCGGGCAAAACGGCCAGGGCAAGACCACCCTTGCTAAGATACTGGTTGGTCACTTGCAGGCCACGGCCGGCGAGGTGAAACCTGGCTATAATGTATTCATAGGCTATTACGCTCAAAACCAGGCAGAGGCGCTGGATCCCAAGCTGACTTTGCTGGAAACCATGGAGGCCCACTCTCCACCCGAAATGCGCACCCGCCTGAGGGCCATCCTGGGAGCTTTCCTGTTCAGTGGAGAGGACCAGGATAAAAGAGTCTCGGTGCTGTCCGGTGGCGAGCGTGCCAGGTTGGCCATGGCCTGTCTGCTCCTGCGGCCCATCAATCTGCTGGTACTGGATGAGCCCACCAACCACCTTGACATGCTGTCCAAGGAAGTGTTGAAGGCCTCCCTGATGGACTATTCCGGCACGCTAATCGTCGTATCCCACGACCGGGATTTCCTGGGCGGCCTTACTGACAAAACCCTCGAGTTTCGCGACAAAAAGCTGCATACCTATCTTGGAGACGTCAATTATTTTCTGGAGAAGCGGAAGCTGGACAACATGAGGCAGGTGGAGATTGGCGGAACTTCGGTCGCTTCCGGCGGAAACAGGAATGCCGCCGCCAGGGAACTCAGCCATGAGGAGCGGCGCCAAATGCAGCGCCAATTGTCAAATGCCGAAAAGAAGGTGGAGCAGCTGGAGGCCAGGATTTCAGACATAGAGGCCCGCATGGCGCTGCCGGATTTTTTTCAAAAGCCCGACCATCAAAAGGTGATTCAGGAATACGAAGCCGCAAAAAGCCAGCTGGAAACTGCCATGGCTGAATGGATGGAGGCGCAGGAGGCCATGGGAAGTTGATTCTGACTACAATGACTCGTACCTGTTATCTACAACAATTCTTCCGGTTTCATGTCTGCTGACCGTGGCGTAGGTACAAGTGGGGTCGTGTTCGAAAATCAGTTTCCAGCCGTTGTCAGCGGCCTTAGACAGCAGGTCCGCCTTTTCGGACAGGGTGGTCAGCGGACGGATGTCATAGGCCATGACCCAGGGCATGGGTATGTGGAAAGAGGAGGGCAACAAATCCGCGCAGTAGACAAAGTAATCGTCCTGTGATTTGAGGTGCAACACCATCATGGCCTCCGTATGGCCATAGACGAATCCCACCGAAACACCTGGCATCCACTCCAGCAAATCCTCGCCGACAGGCAAAAATTTCAGCACGCCGGCCTCACGAAGCGGAACGAAGTTTTCCCTCAGGAAAGAGGCGGCTTCCTTTTCATTGGGTTGCAAGGCCCAGTTCCAATGTCTTTCGTTGGACCAATAGGTGGCATTTGGGAAGGCAGGCAAAAGAAGGCCCTCTGCCGTTTTTTCCACGGCGCCGCCGCAATGGTCGAAATGGAGGTGGGTCAAAAAGACATCCGTGATATCAGAAGCCGCGATGCCAGCCTTCGCCAGCGAGCCGTGGAGGTTGTCTTCCCCGTGAGGCTCGAAGAAGGAGCGCCAGCGCTCATCCTGCTTGGTGCCCAGTCCGCAGTCCACCAGTATTTTACGCGCTCCTGTCTCTATCAGTAAACACCGCATGGTCCAGGTGCAAAGGTTGTTTTCGTCGGGTGGGTGCTGTTTTGCCCAGAGTCGTTTGGGGACGATGCCGAACATGGCACCGCCGTCCAGTTTGAAATTGCCGGCCGGAATTTGCGTGAGTTTCATATCCATGTGGCGAATATAGCCATCAACTTTTTATTATAATAAGATTTTTAGAACAGGATCACTAATTGTTTGTTTAGCCTGTAACTAAAACATCATGCCCATGGAAACCCGCAAAGGAATAGTATGGTTCAGATCAGACCTGCGGCTTCACGACAACGAAGCGCTCACGGAATCATTGCTGCATTGCCGGGAGGTCATTCCCGCGTATGTCTTTGATTCCAGGGTGTTTGCAGGCACCACCACCCTTGGTGGTTTTCCGAAAACAGGCCAATTCAGGCTTCAGTTCATTCTTGAAAGCGTTGCAGACCTCAGGGATTCCCTCCGTAAAAAAGGCAGTGAACTGATTATCAGGATCGGGAAGCCCGAGGAGGAAATCTTCAAGATCGCCCAGGCCCACAAAACCAGCTGGGTTTTTTGCAACCGGGAACGCACCTCCGAAGAGGTGAAGGTGCAGGACGAACTTGAGAAAAAGCTGTGGTCCATCGGCCAGGAAATGAGGTACTCCCGCGGGAAGCTGCTCTACTACACCTCGGACCTGCCTTTTCCCATTAACCAGACGCCGGAGGTGTTCACCCAGTTTCGCAAGGAAGTGGAGCGCGTTGTCCCGGTGCGTCCGCCGTTCGCTGTGCCGGATCAGCTCCCCCCGATTGACCAGGGCATTGATCCCGGCGACTTGCCACAGCCCGCAACATTTTCCATGGAGTTGCCCAGGCCGGATAAGCGCGCTGCCCTTGTTTTCAAAGGCGGTGAGACAGAGGGCCTCAAACGCCTTAAGTATTACCTTTGGGAATCTGACCTGGCACAAACTTACTTCGACACACGCAATGGACTTCTAGGAGGTGATTATTCCACCAAGTTTTCTCCCTGGCTGGCGCAAGGTTGCCTTTCGCCCAAGCATGTCTACCATGAGCTAAAGCGGTATGAACTGGAACGGGGGGAAAACAAGTCAACCTACTGGATATTTTTCGAGTTGCTATGGCGGGATTACTTCCGGTTGATGGCCAAGAAGCACGGGAATGCCATCTTCACAAAAGGAGGAATGCGGGGAACGGAGGACCGCCGGCTCTCGGATGACCTCGATCGACTTCAGCAATGGATAGACGGGAAAACCAGCGTCCCCTTCATCGATGCCAACATGCGGGAGCTCGCCTGTACAGGCTTCATGTCAAACCGGGGGAGGCAGAACGTCGCCTCATATCTGGTCCACGACCTGAGGGTGAACTGGCAACTAGGAGCTGAGTACTTTGAAAGCCTGTTGATCGATTATGACGTCGCCAGCAACTGGTGCAACTGGAACTACGTTGCCGGTGTGGGGAATGACCCCAGGGAGGATCGCTATTTCAATCCTAAAACGCAGGCCAGTCGATATGATCCGCAGGGCGACTACGTCAGGCACTGGTTGACAGACAAGCGCGACAGGGTGATGATATGAGCTGCCCAAATTACATTCAATTCGCGAAAAAGCCTGGCTGCAGGATAATTTCAGCAGCGATTCGCCGCAGCTCTGCCTCTGGATGCCTGGGCTGAAATCCCAGGGATGCCATCTTGCCGGTGTTGAGCGTGAGGTTGGGTGGTCTGTATGCAGCCATCTTCACCTCCTGCTGAGACTTTGAAATCACTTTTCCCGCCTTTATTTTGAGTGTTGAACGAACGAGCAAGGCAAAGTCATATCTCGACATGGCAGTTTCCCCTCCGAGGTGGAAGATGCCACGGGCATCCTGCTCCAGCAATTTGAACAGGCCTTCTACAGCTGACATGGCGCTCAGGAAAGATCTGATTTCATCATGGAAGGCAGTTACTGGCAGAAAAGCCTGCCAGCTCTCCAGCCATTGCTGCAAGAAGCCTTTGTTGGACGAGCCGGCGAGGTCAAACAGCACCGCTATCCTGGCGATGCAGGCATCCGGGTAAATAGCTCCAATCAGTTTTTCAGCCTCCAGCTTCTGCCTGCCGTATTCATTTCCCGGACTCGGGGTATCCTCCTCACAATAGGAGGAGCACAGGCCATCAAATACCTGCTCGCTGGAGGTAAAAACCAGCCTGATCTTGCGGTCGGCACACATCTCCGACAGGTGAGCGGTGCCTGAGACATTGGTTTGCCGGGACGCCTCCGGGTTTTCCTCGCAGTAATTGGTGCTGGAGCAGGCGGCGAGGTGAAAGACGGCATCCGGGCGCAACTGCTTCAAGGTCCGCCAGACTTCATCCTTCCGCTCGAGGTCCAGCCTCAGGTGGTCAGTTCTGGGGGGCAGGCTGTCTGGATGATTGAAATAAGTCCCGGTGACCTTCCATTTTTCCTGAGGGAATTTGCAGGCATGCCAGCCAAGAAAGCCGGATGCCCCGGTTATAAGCAGGCTTTTCATATTTTAGAGAGTTGAAGCTTTTAATAAACTACTATGAATCGCGAAATTAAACCAGCAGGCCGATATAATCAATAGTCTGCTGAACGGCAAGGGGGGGCAGAAAACCAGAATTTTTTCATGCGATTTTAATCGCGATACTTTCATTTTGCTACCTTCGCAGTGCTTTTTGCTCCCTGTGCTTGTTGTTCAAAATTATATAAT
>JBEAYO010000011.1:0-17588 GCA_041159285.1 Bacteroidota bacterium
AAACCGCCAGCCCCAACGGACAGGCAGATGGCAACGCCGCCAACGATGGCAGCACCTCCAGCTTTAACAGGCTGACCGAACAGACCTGGTATGCCGACGCAGATGGCGATGGCTACGGCACCTCCGCCGTTTCCACGGTTTCCTGCACCCAGCCCGCCGGCTATGCGTCCAACAACACCGACTGCAACGACGGCAGCGCAGCCGTCAACCCCGGGGCCACGGAGCTTTGCAACGGCCAGGATGACAACTGCAACGGCCAGACTGACGAAGGCCATGACCAGGACGGCGACGGCATCGCCAACTGCTTCGACAACTGCCCCTTCATAGCCAACCCCGGACAGGAAGACGGCGATGGCGACGGCACGGGCGACGCTTGCGAGTGCTATCCAGCTACTGCCACCTTCCCGGTCAATCCCTTGACACACAGTGGCACCGGATTCACGGAGACCGTCCGGAACTTTGCCTCCGGCGACAACCAGGTTGCCTTCACGATTTCCAATCTGAATGCCAAGCTGAGCGGAAGCCAGACCTCTCGTTTCATTGACAAGGTCACGGTGTTCTACGTGAACGCTTCCGGCGCCACGGTAACCTATGGCGTATTCCTGGGAAGCCAGGTCAGCACTGTCAACGTGGTCATCAACGCAGTGGTGCAATCTGTCAGGGTCAGGCTGGAAGATGGCTTCGACGGCAACTACAATGGCCTTTCCGTCAACCTCAGCGGCATCAACTACTGCCTGGGCTGCGTGGATTCTGACGGCGACGGCGTTTGCGATGCCAATGATGTCTGCCCCGGCTTCAACGACAACCTGCTGGGTACTGCCTGCAACGACGGCAACGCCTGCACGATCAACGATACCTGGACTGGCTGCAACATTTGCCAGGGAACCTTGGTGGACACTGACGGGGACGGCGTTTGCGATTCCCAGGACAACTGTCCGCTGGTGGCCAACCCCACCCAGGCTGACACCGATGGCGACGGCATCGGAGATGCCTGCGACAACTACAATTGTTCCAACCAGCTGACGAGCAACTTCTCGCCCAATCCGCTGACGCACACAGGAGCCGGCTCCTCTGCTTCCACGGTGACTTTCCCGGCGAACAACCAGGATGCCATATTCACCATCCAGAACCTGAACAAGCAGGGAGGTGCCACCAACAAGCGCTACACAGAAGAAGTGACCGTCACTTACGTCAACGGCAGCGGTACATCTGTCACCTATGGCGTTTTCTCGGCTGACAATTACACTTCGGTTCCGGTGAATATCACGGGTCCGGTGCAGTCAGTTACCGTTTCACTTCGCGACGGCGATGGCACGCCGACGACGCTGGTCATGAGCGTCACCATGACTTCCGTGACATCCTGTGCCTCAGGTTCCACGATGCCGGGCGGGGAGATAGTCTTTGGCGGTGCCGGTGTTCAGTCCAGCGCCTTTGAGCTGTATCCCAACCCAACCCGCGACAGGGCTGTGCTGGAGTTCGAGACTGCACCTGAGCAGGCAGAGATACTGGTCAGCAAGTCCCTGGGCATGGTCATTGCGCGCTATGAGATCGGGGAGCAGAAGACGGTGAACCTGGACTTCGAAAGCCTCATGCCTGGCAGCGGCTTTGTACTGGTAACCGTCCGGGTAAAGGGACAGGCACCTGTCACACAGCGATTGATGATCGTGAGATAAGACAATCCTGTAATTGCCGCCTGGCCCTTGGCCGGGCGGTAATTACATCTCATCCTGTAATATATCCAAAAAAATTAGGCGCGGGACCTGCAGTCCTGCGCTTTTTTTTTGACTGCTTCGATTCGAGGAAGTTTTCACAAGTCGGAAGGCAAAGTCTTTAGCACAACTCAGCGCCAGGAAAAGGTACCGGCGCTTTCAGGCGGCAAGGAGACCAACGCCTGCCTCCCATTTTGACGGATGGCAAATGAAACCGCCGTTGGCTGCTCGTTCAGCACCAGCAGGACAAATTTGCCCGCAGGCGTCAAAAAAGCTACATTGGGAAGTGCCGACGGCAGGTTGCTTTCAATTCGCACAGCGCCAGGAGGAACAAAACGGGAAACCTGGGAGATGATGTAATAGCTGACATTCCTGGACACGGTGGAATTTGAGATCGTGAAAGCTCCCCGGCATTCGCTGCAGCCCCCGGGTGTATGAAGGCCGAAATCCGGATCATTGGCCAGGTTCCACTCCAGTACCACCTCGCTCCAATTCCTAAGGGCGCCAATTACGACATTCTTCAAATGCCAGTGGAGGTCGCCGCCAAATTCACCCTTCGCTCCCGTCCATTGTTCCGTGAAAAATATGGCCTTGTCGGGATGCGCTTCATGCACGGCGGACATGGCCGCAGGCTCCCCGGCGTAGAGGTGGAAGGCCGAGCCATGGATCCAGTCCTTTGCCGCCGGGTCGCTCAAGACCTCCACCGGAAATTCCGGATGGTCGCAGTTGTGGTCCCAGATCAGGATTTTAGTGTTGATGCCGGCACTGCGAAAGGCTGGCCCCAGGTGGTTTTTGATAAAATCCGCCTGCTCAGCAGCTGACATTTCCATGCTCGGATTGTTTCCGCCGTGGAAAGGCTCGTTCTGAATGGTGACTGCGTCTATTGGAATGCCCAGGGCCTTCATGGACTGAATATACTTTACAAAATAACGGGCATATACATCGTAACAAGAGGGCTTCAGCCGGCCTCCGATACTGCTTCCGTTTGTCTTCATCCATACGGGAGGGCTCCATGGGCTTGCCATGATGCGAAGCCCGGGTTGAATCGCCAGTATTTGCAGGAGAAGGGGTATGAGATGCAAGGTATCTCTCGACAGGTTGAAATACCGCAGTTCCGGGTCGCTCATCCCCGGCGCCAGGTCATCGTAGCTGAATACCTGGGTGTCGAGGTCCGAAGCCCCCATGCTGATGCGCAGATAGCTGGCGCCAGCCTGGCTGTCGGCCGTGCCAAAGATTTCACGCAACAATTCAGTGCTTTCCCGGTCGGGCAGTCCGGCAATCAAAAGGGCGCTTGCACCGGTAAGAGTGTAACCAAAGCCGGAGATGGTCTGATACCGACCTGAGCTGTCGAGCTGAATCACCTGGACTGGGCTGCCAGCGGGAAGGCCTGGCGAGAGCTCACTGACGTGCAGGAGTTGACTTCCGTCAGCGCGGGTGATGCAAGCAGTCAGCTGCGGAATCCGGCTGGTGTCGGCAGCGGCGAAGGCCTGCATGGCCAGGGGCAGCAGAAGACTGGCTGCCGTGGAGAGGAGATGCGTTCTTTTCAGCATAGTCTAATAGTTCATCAGGTATTCCGTGAGGTTCACATCGGCATCCAGGCCCATTTTTGAGCGCAGCCTGTAGCGCTTGTTCTCCACCCCGCGCAGAGAGATGTTGAGCAAAGGGGCGATTTCCTTGGAAGCGAGGTTCATCTTGAGGTAGGCTGCCAGGCGGAGGTCGCCCGGCGTCAGCTCAGGATACTGTTGTTTGAGTCTGACGAAGAACTGATTGTGCAGCTGGTTGAAATTCGATTCAAACACCTCCCAGTCCTCCTCGCTGGAGAGGTGCTCTTCAATGAGGTGTTCCATTTTTCGCAGTGCTGCCGGAGCCGACTTGCCATCTTTGGCAGCGGCCGCCTGTTCCAGCTCCTGCTTCAGCCCCAGCAACATTTCATTCTTGCGGATCAGGTTCATGGTCACGTCGGCCAGTTTCCTGCTCTGGTTGTCTATTTCAGCCTGCAGCATGGCATTCCGCGAGGCCGTGCTCTGCTGGTCCAGCTCCCTGAGCTTCTCCAGCTCCAGTCTTTTCTTTTGCAAATAAAGGCGGCGATGGTGCCAGCGAACCAGCAACAGGAAAAGCAAACCAGCCGACAGCAAGTAGGATAACTTCGCCCATGCCGTCTGGTACCAGCGGGGCAGTACGATAAAATCAACGGTGGCGGTGGCAGGGTTGAGTTCGCTCTGAACTTCAAAGGAGTATTTGCCCGGCGGCAGGTTGGTAAACTCCCGGCTGAAGTTGCGCTGGAAAGCCGACCACTTGTCTTCAAAGCCGCGCAAACGGTGGCGCATGGCTGGCTGAAAGGCAAACACCGGGCTTGAAAAATGGAACTCCAGCCGGTTTTCACCCGGTGGGAACTCCAGGGGAAAGACTGCCTGAGACAGGTCGTTCAGTTGGCGCTGACCGGTCTCCGCAGAAATAGCGGTTATCAAGGGGGGGGCGTCTTGGTAGGCGGCGCACCGGGAACGGCTTGTCATGTTGCCGGGCAAGATAAGGTAACCGTCATCGATGCAGAACAAACGGGAGGAATCGGGCAGTGCAACAATGCGCTCATAGGCGGAAACCATGGAGATGCGCAGCGGCGGCGTCTCCTTTGCGAGCAGTCGGACCTCATCGGCAAAACACTGGAACCACTCCCCTGCCCTGCCCTGCACCAGCCGGTAGTCGCCATCCTTCAGCGGCAGTTGTTGGTTGTCGGAGCAGGATTTGAAAGTACCCTCTCGCTCTTGCCAGCAATAGAATTGCCTGCCGGATTTCACAATAAATTGCCCCTGCATTTCAAAAAGGTCGAGATGGGTATCGGCAACAAGTCCCTGGTGGGCACCGAAGCGCTCCACCCTCGTAGCCTCCCGAAGGTCTTTGCTCAACGTTAGCCGAAAGACCCCTTGCCGGGGATGCAAGACCCAAAGGCGCCCCCTGGCATCGAAGATCAACTTGCTGGCAGGCTGGAAAAATCCGTCCAACGCGTGGGAAAACCGCCAGGAGTTCCCGCCTTCCCTGGAAAGCACGATGATGCCGGTGTAGGTGCCCAGCAGGAGAAGGTCCTGCCGGCTGGGGTGAGGCACCGTCGTGTAAACCCCCGTGGTGTTAAAAAGAAACCTGGAGCCGGTGCTGCTGATCATCATGCTGCCGGCATTGTGTCCAGCCAGCAGGACGCCGCCAATGACCTGGAGTTCCCAGACCTGTCCCTGGCTGCCCGGCAGCAGGCGGAAAGGAGAATTGTTGTTAGAGGGATAGGGTTTGAAGAAAATGCCATGGTTAGTGCCCAGGAACAATTTCCGGTCGTACACGGCGGCGGCATAGACGGTGCCGAGCTCCCCGGACTTGTCCTCAAAAAGCCGGAGTGGGGAATTGTATTCGATGAGATCCACCCCTTTGTCCAGTCCAGCCCACAGGTTTCCGAAGGGATCCTCGTGGAGGGACAGAACGGTGTTGTTCTGCAATCCCCGGTCCTGGTTGATGTGCTCCAGGATCTCGCCCTGGCGGTCGGCAATGAACACGCCGTTGAGGACCGTGCCGAAGGCGAAGAACCCGTTTGCGAGTTTGATGGCCTTGTTGAGTTGAAAGGGGGCTGCCAGCCGGTTCAGGGGGCAGTCCCAGGGACGGAATCCATCCCGCTGCTGTATAAAAATGCCATCGTTCTGGGTGCAGACCAGCATGGATGTTTCTCCGAAGGGAAGGATGGCTGAGACGATGCGGTTCTTGAAGACCTCGCTGCCGGGGATTTTTTCAAAGGAATCGTCGGGCAGCAGCTGATAGAGACCGGCCCCGATCACCGGGATTACCACCTTGTCGTTTACTTTGGCTGCGAACATGATATTGCCAGGCGGAGACAGTTTTCTGGGTTTTTCTGCTTCGAAGATGTAGAGGGCGGAAAATGACTGGAAGAGCATTCCCCTTCCGATGTCCAGGATATGCCAGATCTCCTGTGGGTTTGCCGCATCCCCTGGGAGGAAGGAGGAGAGGGCGGTGTATCGGAGGGAACCATCGGGTTGGGCGGACCAGTATCCCCAGAAGTCGTAGCCGCCGGCATAGATGCGGCCGTCCTGTCCGGCAGCCACGGCGCGGACGATTTGACCAGTCGGGGCGGAATGGAGCTGCCAGCTGGCGCCGTCGAATTGCAACAAACCGGCGGAATTTGCGATAAAGAGCTGGAAGTCGCGTCGTTGGGCGATGCTCCAGTTTTGATTTTGGGCCTGGTAGGCCTGCCTGCTGAAATTGATGACCCGAGGCACCTCCTGCCCCTTCGATGGGGTGGCAGCGGCCAGCAGCAGGGCGGACATCAGGGTATAGATTTGAATTTTCATGCGGGCGTCGGTATAGAATCGTTGCTGCAAATTAAGTGATAGTATTGTTTTGTTTCATCAAAAGTGGCATTTCTTGTGTTCTTATAACCCTTTTTGCGAATCCACTTGTGGCAAGCTTGTAAAATCAAGGGTATAAGTCTGTCTTTTCAAGTGCGGGTTTGTGCCAAATCTCCAAATCGCGGGGCGCTTTGAAATTCGCTCCACCGGTGCCGGCAATCCCCGGCGAAGGGCCTGTGGCCTGCCGCGCACGCCTTATGCGAGAAGATGCCTCGCCAAAAGGGTCTTTTGAGGCAGCCGCTTACGGCAGGCAATTTGAAAAGGCCCATCATAGGAGCGAATTATTGGGTTGCCTGAGACAAGCCCAAAGCTTTTTTCGGGCCAGGGCTGCCACGGGAACAACTTCCAATCGCTTAAGGAACCCCGGATTCACCTCATTAAATGCAATCGTGGAAGTGCTGTAAAGTCAGTCGGCCGAAAAAATAGGTGGTGAATAATCATGATAATGTAAAATTTAGAACGCTTCTAAATAGAGAACACTTTTTCATAAATTATAGCAAAAGAATATCGCTAATTTTATATTTGCCGCGATTTTAGGGCACAGCAAACAACTGTGCTCAGAATCCTAGTAAACAACCTTGTGGAATATGATACTCAACTGTCTGAAAAACAGATTATTAATTCTCACTCTTTCCCTTTTCTCCTTTTCGTTGATGGCACAAGACCAGGCAGCTGTCGATGCAGGCAAAGCCCTGTTCAAGAACAACTGCGCTTCTTGCCACAACAAGGACATGAAAAGCAAACTCACCGGACCGGCACTCGGCGGTGTGGAAGAAAGATGGAGCAGCTTCCCGCAGGAAGACCTTTACAAGTGGATTCGCAACTCCCAGGGTATGATCGCAGCGGGACATCCAAGGGCCAAGGAGCTTTGGGCTGAATGGCAGCCTACGGTTATGACCAGCTTCCCCAACCTGACGGACCAGGACATTGCCAACATGCTGGCCTACATCAAATGCACCTATGAGGGCAACTGCCCGGGAGCGGCACCTGCTGCTACTGCGGCGGAGACCACCGGAGGCGCAGCTGCCAAGGAGGAAGACAGCAGTCTTCCATACGTCCTGCTCTTCGGCGTGCTGGCCTTGTTGGCCATCATCCTCGCCAGGATTGTCTCCAACCTCCAGTACATGGCCACCATGCGGGAAACGGGGGAAACCCCTCAGCGCAAGACCATGGTGGAATTGCTGACCAGCAAGGGTGTCATCAGCTTCGTCATCTTCGCTGCCATCCTCTTCGGAGGCTTCGTCACAGTCAACAATGCCATCAACCTGGGACGTCAGCAAGGCTATGAGCCCGACCAGCCGATCAAGTTCTCCCACGCCACCCACGCCGGCCTGCACAAAATTGACTGCAACTATTGCCACGACGGCGCCCGTCGCAGTAAACAGTCAGTCATCCCGGCTGCCAATACCTGCATGAACTGCCACAAGGCCATCAAGGTCGGTTCAACCTACGGCACTGCGGAGCTCACTAAGATCTTCGCCTCGGTCGGCTACGACCCAACTACGGATAAATACATCCCCAGCTACGATTCGCTCTCCACGGATGACATCAAGCAGATCTACACCAAGTGGATTGCAGACACCTACATTGCCGACAAAGGAAAACTGGACGATGAAGGCGAGCAGCTCATCGAGGAGCAGTGGAACGGCGTCGTCAACGCCTTGACTGACAAGAAGAGCGGAGATGACAAAATATTCGGCCCCATCGAATGGGTCAGGATCCACAACATGCCGGATCACGTTTACTTCAACCACGCCCAGCACGTCAGCGTCGGCAAAGTAGCCTGCCAGACCTGCCACGGCAATGTGGAGGAAATGGAAGTGGTCAAGCAATATGCCCCTCTCTCCATGGGCTGGTGCATCAACTGCCACCGCCAGACGGAGGTAAAATTCGCGGACAACAAGTACTACGACAACTACTATGAACTCTATCACGAGGAAATCAAGCAGAAGAAACGCGATAAGGTCACGGTAGAAGACATCGGAGGCACGGAGTGTCAGAAATGCCACTATTGATCCAATTGCCGGATTATCTATAACCGTCTTTTTTTAAAAAATCACGCTTTTACATAAAGATGAAAAATCAAAATAAACATACGGAAGTTTGGCTTGGGGTGGAACACCTTGAAAATGACCCGCAATTCCTGCAGTCAATCGATAAGGAATTCGAAGATTCTCCTGCTCTTTCCCAGGAGAGTGTATTGGATACAGGCGCTTCCCGCCGGGATTTCCTGAAATACCTTGGATTCGGCCTGGGTGCAGCCACTATCGCAGCCAGCTGCGACATTCCAGTCAAAAGAGCCATTCCCTACGTTGTTAAACCCGATGGCATCGTTCCAGGCGTGGCTACTTACTACGCCTCTTCCTTCGTCAACGGCGGCGACTACTGCCCGGTCTTGGTGAAGACCCGCGAAGGACGCCCCATCAAGGTAGAGGGCAACGTCCTCTCCTCCATCACCAAGGGTGGTACCAGCGCCAGGGCTCAGGCCAGCGTGTTGAGCCTGTACGACACCAACCGCTATACCTCTCCGATGAAGCGGGAAGGCAACAAGTGGAAGATGGTAAGCTGGGAAGATATGGACGCTGCCATCGCTCCGGCTCTTGCTGCTGCAGCCAACATCCGCATCGTGACCGGCACCATCCTCAGTCCGACGGCAAAGAAGGCACTCGCTGAGTTCACAGCAAAGTACCCTGGCGCCAAGGTCGTGACCTATGATGCGGTATCCGCCTCTGCTCTGCTGGAGGCCAACGAGGCAAGCTTCGGCCGCAAAGTAGTGCCCAACTACAAATTCGACAAAGCCAGCGTAATCGTGGGAATGGGTGCCGATTTCCTCGGCACCTGGATTTCTCCCGTGGAATATGCCCGCCAGTACGCTCAAAACAGAAAAATCGACGGCAAGGTAAAGGGAGCCTCCATGTCGCGCCACATACAGGTGGAAAGCGTCATGACCCTGACGGGTTCCAACGCCGACAACCGCATCCTGATAAAGCCCTCTGAAATGGGCGCAGCCATCGCCAACCTCTACAATGCCATTGCGGCTAAATCTGGCGATGCAGCTGTGACAGCTCCGAAGGTAAACAACAAAGCAGCCTCCCAGCTGAACAAGCTGGCAGAGGAACTCTGGGCCAACCGCGGCAAGAGCCTGGTGGTGAGCGGCAGCAACAACATAGGCGAGCAGCTGCTGGTGAATGCTATCAATGCCATGCTCGACAGCTACGGCAACACCATCTCCTTTGCCAATGCCTCCCTGCAGCGCCAGGGGACTGATTCCGCCATCCAGGGCCTGGTAGCCGAGATGAGCGGCGGAAACGTGGGTGCCGTCGTCTTCTGGGGAGCCAATCCGGCCTTTGACCTGCCCAACTCAGCTGCCTTCACCACGGCACTTGAAAAAGTCAAGACAAAGATATCTTTCAGCGGGACTCCCGATGAGACAACCGCACTGTGCGACTACATCGCTCCGGCCAGTCACTGGCTGGAAAGCTGGGGAGACGCCGAGCCCAAGCAAGGGCATTTCAGCCTCGTCCAGCCAACCATCGCACCCCTGTTCAACACCAGGCAGGCAGAGGAAACCATCCTTCGCTGGGCAACCAGCCCGAACCTCAACCTGGCATCTGAGCAACCCTACTACGATTTTCTGAAATCCAACTGGCAGACTTCCATCTTCCCGCGCCAGCGCAACTATGCCACCTTCCAGGCCTTCTGGGACAGCACGCTGCACGACGGCGTTTTTGAAGTGGCTGAGGCAGATGCAGCAGTTACATTCAGTGGCGACGCCGCCCAGGCAGCAGCCAAAATCAACAAGCCGGAGGAAGGACTTGAAGTCTCCTTCTTTGAAACTGTCAACGTGGGTGCAGGCCAGTATGCCGACAACCCCTGGCTGCAAGAAATGCCCGACCCGGTCACGCGCTGCGTATGGGGCAACTACCTCGCCATCCCTATCGAGTTCGACGGCGACCGCCGCTTTGACAGCGTTGGTCCTTTCAAGGGGCTCAACAGTCGCGAGTTCTATAAAGAGGCCGACCAGGTGAACCTCACGGTCAACAACCTGGAGCAAAAGGTTACCTGCGTGCGCCAGTTTGGCCATATGAAAGAGGCCGTGGGCATGGCGCTGGGCTACGGCCGCAGCGTCTCCGGCAAATGCGGACAGCACGTCGGCGTGAACGTTTATCCCTGGATGGGCTTGGATGCCAATGGCAACACGAAGTACTACGCAGCTGTTGCAGCTGTTTCTGAGAAAGTAGGCATCGACGAATACGCCAGCGTTCAGTACCACCACACCATGGGTGTCACGGGCAAACTGGCCGGCCAGGAGGAAACGGTGAATGTGGACGAGGTGGCACTCATGACGCTCGGCAAGGGCTTCCAGGGCGCGCTCACCGACAGGACTGTCATCCGCCACGCCAACTTCAGCAATCTGGAGAAATTCGCGGAAGAACTCCACCACGAGCGCGGTCACCACGAGCATCTCAACGAGCAATCCCTCTATCCTTACAAAGAATATCAGGAAAACACCTATGGCCAGGGCCACCACTGGGGTCTCCATATTGACCTCAACTCCTGCATCGGATGTGGCGCCTGCCAGGTAGCCTGCGTGGCTGAAAACAACGTACCGGTTGTCGGCAAGCACGAAGTTTACCGCCACCACGAAATGACCTGGCTGCGCATCGACCGCTACTTCTACGGGGATTATGAAAATCCCAATGTGGTGTACCAGCCAATGATGTGCCAGCACTGCGACAATGCACCCTGTGAAAACGTGTGCCCGGTTTCCGCCACCAACCACAGCTCTGAGGGCTTGAACCAGATGGCCTACAACCGCTGCATCGGTACCCGCTACTGCGCCAACAACTGCCCCTATAAAGTCCGTCGCTTCAACTGGTTGGACTATACCACG
Organism: Bacteroidota bacterium; assembly: GCA_041159285.1. Taxonomy (GTDB): domain Bacteria; phylum Bacteroidota; class Bacteroidia; order Chitinophagales; family Saprospiraceae; genus UBA6168. Next base: position 11,004 of record JBEAYO010000011.1, read on the forward strand.
GCAGACTTGTTCCCGGCCAACGAGGTTATCCAGACAGACTCGGTTCCTTTCTATGCCGACAACCTGACCAGGATGGTCCTCAACCCGGATGTAACCGTCCGCGTTCGCGGTGTGATGGAGAAGTGCAGCTTCTGCGTGCAGCGCATCCAGGAAGCCAAGCTGACTGCCAAGCGCGAAAACCGCGGCCTCCAGGATGGAGACGTGAAATCCGCTTGCCAGACCTCCTGCCCGACCGGCGCTATCACCTTCGGAGACACCAATGATGCCAACTCAGCCATCAGCAAGAAATTCAAGCATGAGCTGAACTACATCGTGTTGGAGGAAGTGAACACCCGTCCTTCCGTTCAGTACACTTCCAAGGTCATCAACCGGAACGAGGCGCTGAGCTAAGGCCAGGCTGCAGTTGAAAGGAATCTAATTTTGAAATTGATAAAATAGAAATATGAGCGCAACAGTATCTCGCATTCGCGAACCACTGGTGGAAGGCAGCAAAACCTACCACCAGATCACGGAGGATCTGATCGGACCAACCGAAAAGGCTCCCAACCTCATGTGGGTCGTAGCATTCATCTTGTCAGTCACTTTGCTGGCATACGGACTTTTCGCCCTTGCCTGGACCGTTTACTTCGGCATCGGCTCCTGGAATGCCAACCGCACCATCGGCTGGGCCTATGACATCACCAACTTCGTTTGGTGGATCGGTATCGGTCACGCAGGAACGCTGATTTCGGCAATCCTGTTGTTGTTCCGCCAGCGCTGGCGCACAGGAGTAAACCGCGCGGCAGAGGCCATGACCATCTTCGCCGTGATGTGCGCCGGCTTGTTCCCGGCTACGCACACCGGACGCCCCTGGTTCGACTTCTTCATGTTCCCCTATCCCAACACGCGCGGACCGCTCTGGGTGAACTTCAACTCTCCGCTGCTATGGGACCTTTTCGCCATCTCTACCTACTTTACGGTATCGCTCCTCTTCTGGTACACGGGTCTGGTTCCCGACCTTGCCAGCGTGCGCGACCGTGCGAAGGGAGTCAGGAAGAAGATTTACGCATTCGTTTCCATGGGCTGGACTGGTGCAGCCAAGCACTGGCAGCGCCACGAGTACCTGTCGCTGATCCTGGCTGGTATTTCAACGCCGCTGGTATTGTCTGTTCACACCATCGTAAGCTTTGACTTTGCCACCTCAGTGATTCCGGGCTGGCACACCACCATCTTTCCACCCTACTTTGTGGCAGGTGCCATCTTTTCCGGGTTTGCCATGGTTCAAACGCTGATGATCATCACGCGCAAATGCTTCAGCCTGGAGCAGTACATCACGCTGAACCACATCGAGAGCATGAACAAGGTCATCCTGGTGACCGGCACCATGGTCGGCTCCGCCTATTTGATAGAGTTGTTTGTCGCCTGGTACTCGGGCTACGTATATGAGCAATTTGCATTCTACAACAGGGTGCTGGGTCCATACTACTGGTCCTACATCGGCATGATGGCCTGCAACCTGCTGTCCCCACAGGTCTTCTGGTCCAAGAAGATACGCCGCAGCGTTTGGTGGACTTTCTTCATGTCCATCTTCGTGAACATCGGCATGTGGTTCGAGCGCTTTGTAATCATCGCCACCACCCTGGCCAGGGATTACCTCCCCTCCAGCTGGAGCTACTATTGGCCAAGCTGGGTGGAAATAGGCATCTACATCGGCACAATCGGTTTGTTCTTCACCCTGTACCTGATTTTTGCACGAGTCGCACCAGTGGTTGCCGTGGCGGAAGTGAAGGCAATACTCAAGACCTATGGTGACCAGCACATTGGCAAGTCGGGGCACCACGGGCACGCTCACCACGAGGCTGAGGCAAAGCCGGCGGCGCATTAAAGCGACTTATTAAAAATTGATTACGAGAACTTTATATTAAATCATACATTCATGAAAGGTCAAAATAAAGAAGTGCTGTACGGGCTGTATTCCGATGAAGAGGTGCTCCTGGATGCCATTCACAAAGCCAACCACCAGCATTTGGATATCATGGACGTTTACACGCCGTTCCCGGTTCACGGCATGGAAAAAGTGCTTGGACTGGAAGAATCCCGCCTCCACGTTGTGGGTTTCGTATTTGGCATGACCGGCACGCTGACGGCCCTCATCGGGATGTCCTGGATTTTCGGCGGCAACATGGTGTTCGATGGAGACTGGCCAACGATATTCGGCGGCAAGCCATACTGGCCACTGCCCTCTTTCATTCCCATCACCTTTGAGATGACCGTTCTTTTCTGTGCCATCGGCATGACAGTGGTCTTCTACATCATCTGCGGGATGGGATTCGGAGTGAACAATCCCATTCTGGATGACCGCATCACCGATGACAAGTTTTGCCTGGCATTCCAAACCAACGGTATGAATCCTGAGAAAGTCGGTCAACTGAAGTCATTCTTCGCCTCCACCGGTGCAGAGGAAGTACATTCCAAGACGATCTGATTTTTTAGCTGAAGGCAACAGTAAAAGGTGAGAATGGCATTTTGTCAGCTTCAACAATAAATGTTCGAAAAAACATGAAAATCATACAGCAAATTTCCATCGCCGCAGTAGCAGGCATTTTAATATCAGCGCTGCCCTCCTGCCAACAGGCCGGCAAGAACAGCACGGGTAGCGAGTTCATTCCGGACATGGCACATTCCATAGCCTACGAGTCCAATGTGCTGAGCAACTATTCGCTCAACACCTGGGACAAGGAAAGCAAGTTCACCCGCCGGGAGCTCTCGGCTCCCAGGCTTCCGGTAAGCGGCACTATCCCCCGCGGTTTCGCAGGGGTAGCAGCGCACGACGGCAGCTTTGGATCAGCTGAGCAAGCGGTACTCTACACCATGGAGCGGTCGAAATTTGAAAAGGGTTTCGCTTACACGCAAAACGGCTCGACGCCATATTACTTTCCCGACACAGAGGAGGGCAGAACAGCAGCTACCGAGCAACTGAAGTACAACCCCTACCCGATCACTGCCGACGGACTTGCCCGCGGCAAGGAGTTGTACGAAATCTTCTGTGGCATCTGCCATGGTGAAAAGGGAGACGGAGCTGGCTATCTGGTCAGAGACGATGGCGGCAAATACCCTGCTCAGCCGGCTAACCTGCTTGACAGCCAGTACCTGTGGTCTCCGAATGGCCGCTACTACCATGCCCTCATTTACGGTAAAAACGCGATGGGTGGCTACCCCGACAAGCTCTCCTACGAGGAGCGCTGGCAGGTGATTCACTATGTGCGTTCGCTGCAGGCAGCCTCCAAGAACGTGAAGTACGACGCTCAGGTCAACGAATTGAAAGCAGAATTCGGCGTACCTGAGGCACAGGCCAATAAACTGGCTGCCGCCCGCCAAGCGCCGGGGGCTGCCACTGAGGCTGCCGAGACGCAGGCTGACCACCAGGACAACAGTCATGGCGGAGGACACTGAAGCGAAGGAAATTAAAATCTAAACTCTAAACTTTTAGCGGGCACTATTGTGTCTGTACCAAATTCTGCACAATGAAGCAGTTCAAATTTGAAGCAAAACAGAAGAAAGTATTGTGGGGTGCCATGGGTCTGGGTTTGCTATGCCTGGTTCTTTCTTTCTTCATGGAGCCGGAGCAAATTGCCGAAGGCGGGTTTCACAGCCGCTTCTGGACGAATTTCCTGCACAATGCCGTCTTCTTCACCGGCATGGCGTTCATGATCACCTTTGTATTGGCGGCGTTCACGACCGCTTATGCTGGCTGGCATGTTACTTTCAAGCGAATTTGGGAAGGATTTTCCCTCTTCCTGGTGCCGGGGCTCCTGCTCATGGCCCTCCTTGGAATCGCCAACTACGCGCACCTGAACCATTTGTATCACTGGGCGGCAGAAGGCATCGCTGACCCCGCCAGTCCCAACTACGACGAGATACTTGCAGGCAAGTCCGGTTTTCTCAACAACCACTGGTACCTGTTCGGCACGCTGATCATCGTAGGCGGCTGGGTGTTCTTCGCCAGGAAATTCCGCAGCATCTCCCTGCAGGAAGACGCCAGTGGCAACGAGGTGTCCAACTTCGATTACCATCGCAAGATGCGCTACTGGTCTGCAGTATTCCTGCCCATTGCGGCATTCACGGGTCCGGCCATGGTATGGCAGTGGGTCATGTCGGTGGATGCACACTGGTACAGCACCCTGTTTGCCTGGTATAGCATGGCAAGCTGGTTCCTTGGGGCTGCTTCACTGACCATTCTGCTGTTGATTTATCTGAAGACGCAAGGGTATTTTGAAGAGGTCACCAAAGAGCACCTTCACGATCTTGGAAAGTTCATGTTCGCATTCAGCATATTCTGGACTTACTGCTGGTTCTCACAGTACATGCTCATCTGGTATGGCAACGTGGGTGAGGAGACCATCTACTACCGCGAGCGCATGGACAACTATCCGGTCTTGTTCTATGGCAACCTGGTCATCAACTTCGTGTTGCCCTTCCTGATCCTGATGAGGAACACTACCAAGCGCCGCTACGGTACGCTTGCATTCACGGCCATTCTGGTATTCGTTGGCCACTGGGTGGATTACTTCTACATGATCAAGCCGGGTACGCTTACCACTGCCAGGGAAGCTGTGCACCATGGTGCAGCAGGAGGAGCTGAGCACGCGGCTGAGCATGCGGGAGGATTCGTGGAAGGATTCACCCTGCCGGGACTGCCAGAACTGGGAATCTTCATCGGCTTCACCGCTCTGTTCATCTACTTCGTCTTCAGCCAGCTGGAAAAGGCGGCACTGGTTCCGAAAAACGACCCGTACCTGGATGAAAGCCTGCACCACGAGGTGCAGCCCTACGAATAAAGCGCATTTAGCTTAAAAGATAAAATCTGAATAGCACCTTGCCGATGTGTTTTCTTCAACAAACAGGCGGCAAGACAAAACCCAATCCCAAAAATCCTGTTTTAACCTTATAATCTAATAACGATGAGTACTGGATTAATAATCATTGGTTGTATCATTCTCATTGCCATCGTGACTGTGCAGATAGGCAAGGTGACGGAGTTGGCAGCGAAAATCCGCGGTGAGGAAGAGGTTCAATTCGAATCCAACCAGCGGGTTGGCGTATTCATGATGTTGTTCCTGGTCGCCTTCCTGGTGTTTTGCATCTGGAGTGCTCTGCACTACAAGAACTGGATGCTGGGCTATGGGCCGCACAAGGCCGCATCCGCCCACGGCGGTGAACTGGATGCCATGTTCGACCTGACGCTGTTCTTTACAGGCATCGTTTTCGTCATCACCCATATCGTTCTTTTCTGGTTTGCCTACAAGTACAGGGGCCGCAAAGGTGTCACCTCCTCCTTCATCGCCCACGACAACAAGCTGGAGATCATCTGGACGGCAGTGCCGGCCGTGGTGATGTGCTTCCTGGTAATCAGGGGCTTGGTCGCCTGGAATGAAGTAATGGCAGACGTTAGCGAGGACGAGGATTACATTGAAATCGAAGCAACCGGTCAGCAGTTCCTTTGGAATCTGCGCTACCCCGGCCCCGATGGAAAACTCGGCGCACGCGACTTCAGGCTCATCAGATCCGGTGAAAACCCACTCGGGCAGGACTGGAAAGATGACAAGAACCTGGATGATTTCCATCCGACCGATGTGGTGTTGCCTGTTGGCAAAAAGGTGCGGGTGCGCATCACAGCCATGGATGTCCTGCACAACTTCTATCTCCCTCACTTCAGGGTAAAGATGGACGCTATTCCTGGCTTGCCAACCTATTTCGTTTTCACCCCGATGAAGACGACCGAAGAATACCGCCAGGAATTGAAGAACTATCCGGAGTATCAGCAACCCTCTGACCCGAATGATCCCAACAGCGAACCGCTGTGGAAGACCTTCGAATACGAGCTGGCCTGTGCAGAACTTTGCGGAAAGGGTCACTTCAGCATGCGGAAGCTGGTGAAAATCGTCACAGAGGAAGAATATCAGACCTGGCTAAAGGAGCAGAAGTCTTACTATGAAACCAGCGTAAGAGGCAAAGACTTCGACCCAAGGAAAGGCGAAGTGCTGGATTCTGAACTCAATACCATGAAGGAGGAATTCGACCTCTCTGTTGAAAAAGCCTTGAGCGCCACGGATGAAGCAGGCAAGACTGTCTCCCTGGGCACAATTGGCTTCGATGGCACCAGTGCCACGCTCACGGCAGCCTCTTCAGGCATGCTCGACAATCTCACTGCTGCACTCAACAAGTATCCTAAGATGACCATTGAAGTCACTGCAGGTGCAGTGGCAGGAGAGGCGACCGATGCACAAGCGCTTTCAGCCCAAAGGGCTAAGGCAATAGCAGATTACCTGGTTGGCAAGGGAATTGCGGCAAACAGGGTAAGCAGCAAGGGCGCTGGAGAAACAACTGCAGCAAACCCAGGTTTCAGAATAACTGCCCAATAAAAAGGGGTCAGCACGAATTCGGAATTTCGCGAAGCTGGTACATTGCTGTGCCGGCGGCAAAGTTTAATACAAAGATTAAAATCTAATCAACATGGCGAATGTAGTCACAACCGTTTCAGAGGAATCAAAGCTTATCGAGGAACTCGGGTATGATGATCACTTTCATGAACACGAGCATGGTGAC
>JBEAYO010000012.1:0-17567 GCA_041159285.1 Bacteroidota bacterium
GCCGCCCTAAATCCCTGTTTGGCTTCGCCAAACTGCCGCGGGAAAGGGATTTAAAAGGGCGAAAATATAGCCCTGTACCCTTTCAAGATACAATGACTCGCCGAGAGGTCTTTTGAAAAAGCTTCAAGCACCCTTTCCGGGAGTCCGACCAGCGCCTTTGGCCCTTTTTGTCCAATCTGTTGCTGGCAGAGGGCAGCTGACAAAAAAACTTTTGAGGTAGATTCGCAGATTAAGTGGCAATCCCTCAATACCGTTTTTTTGACATCGTTTTGAATCTAACGCAATAAATATCAGTAAACTCTCATTTTACGACAAGAAAAAAAACATCAACATGGCTAAGCTTGAGCAATTCACAGACACCATCCAAAAAGGTTACACTTTCAAAGGCGACTCCATTTCCCTCGGTGTTGCCATGCTGGACAATTCCCCTGTACCGGGAGCACTCGTCAAGGTACCCCTCAAGACCATCAACCGCCACGGGCTGATTGCCGGTGCCACCGGCTCGGGAAAAACTAAAACCCTCCAGGTCATTGCCGAGCAACTCTCCGAAAAAGGAGTCCCATGCCTGCTCATGGACATCAAGGGAGACCTCAGCGGAATTGCCATGCCCGGCACCTCCAATCCCAAAATCGAAGAGCGCCACGCCCACATGGGAATACCCTACACCCCCTCCGGCTGCCCGGTGGAGCTGCTCAGCCTCTCCAACGAAAAAGGAGCCAGGTTGCGTGCCACGGTCAGCGAATTCGGCCCGGTGCTGTTTTCCAAGATCCTGGGCATCAACGATACACAGGCCGGCGTGCTTGCCGTGGTTTTCAAATACTGCGATGACAACAACCTGCCCCTGCTCGACTTGAAGGACCTGAAGAAATCACTCCAATACCTGATGAACGAAGGCAAGGACGTGTTCAAGGACGAGTACGGCACGATGTCATCCACTTCCATCGGCTCCATCATGCGCAAAATCGTAGAGTTGGAGCAGCAGGGAGCCGACTTGTTTTTTGGCGAGCGCTCCTTCGAGGTGGACGACCTGTGCCGCCTGGATGAAAACGGGCGGGGAGTCATTTCCATCGTCCGACTGACGGACATCCAGGACCGCCCCAAGCTTTTCTCCACTTTCATGCTGCAGATACTGGCTGAAATCTACGCCGAGTTCCCAGAGGAAGGAGATATTGAACAGCCCAAACTGGTAATGTTCATTGACGAGGCCCACCTGGTGTTCCAGGAAGCAAGCGGCGCCTTGCTCGACCAGCTGGAGGCCATCATCAAGCTCATCCGCTCCAAGGGAATCGGTATTTTCTTTGTCACCCAGAATCCGGCTGACATTCCCGACGCGGTGCTTGGGCAACTGGGCTTCAAGGTGCAGCATGCCCTGAGGGCCTTTACCGCCAAGGACCGCAAGGCCATTGAACTGGCCGCGCAGAATTATCCCGAGACTGAATTCTACGACGTATCCCAGCTGATTACTGAGCTGGGCATCGGAGAAGCATTTCTGACGGCGCTCAATGAGAAGGGGATTCCCACGCCGCTGGCCCATGTATTGTTGCGTGCCCCTCAGTCCAGGATGGATGTGCTCACCGATAAGGAGATCGAGGACCTGGAGGATGCCTCGCCGTTGGTTCGCAAGTACAACCAGGTCGTGGACCGCGAAAGCGCGCACGAGATCCTGACGGCTAAAATCGAGGAAGCCAGGACGGCAGAGCACCAGGAGAAGATGGTCAAGCAGCGGGAGGCAGGGGCTCAGGCGTCTTCCAGGACTGAGAAATCGACCCTGGAGAAGGTGCTTTCCAATCCCGCCACCAGGCAAATCGGCACTGCCATTGCGCGCGAGTTGACGCGCGGCCTGCTCGGCGTGCTGGGAGTGGGAGGGGGCAGCCGGCGCAAGTCTGGCCGCAGCAGTTGGTTTTGATAGACGACCGGAGCCGCATCCCCTGCGATGGGGGTGTGGCCTGGCGACCATGGGGAGCCGCCTACTGCCAGCTTTAGAAATTGTTTCAATTTTATATAAATAAAAATAAATATATTTTCTGTTTTTTGGACTGAAAAAACTCGCTTTTGGCATAGAGATAGCAAAGAATATAGACCGGGCTAAAACTCAGCCCAAGCCGCATACGATTCAAAACAATCCCTGATAACGCATTGTGAACGACACCTTATTGAGCCGGTCTCAAAAGCCCCGGCAATCCGTTACGCCGGTGCCAACCAGCCCCCGGGAAGGGCCTGGGATTGTGTAAAAAGTCCCTGGCGAGCAATGCCTCCTCTTTGAAAAGGGCGCGGGCCACAGCCCCTACGGATGTTCCTTCCGGCAGCCATGCGGCACCGCAGGAACAGGCTGAAAGGACTTTTTACACAACCCCTAGCGCCTTTTGCCAGAAGGCACTTCGCCAAAGTATCTTTTGAGACAGGACTTCCTCACCCGGGAGGTAAAGGGCACAGGCCGAATCCCCTTAATTTTGAGGGGACTCACTTTTTGGCAACACGCAAAAGGTGCGCTATCGGACACTGGAGTCAAAGTTCAGCAACGGCGAGTAAACTGTCAGAAGCGCGCCAGTTCTCTTGAGACGGACTCGGAGCCCTGATGTATCAACAATTTGAAAAAAAATAATATCTTTGCCGCGATGGAATTGCGTTACAGGTTTTTTGTACTTTTGCATCAGCCAAAACTTAATCGTCCCATGAACAGATTACAAGTTTATCTGCTTTGCCTGTTTTCAGGCATCTCCTTTCCTCTTTTTTCACAACAGCTTCCTCTTTTTACCCAATACCGAGAAAATCAAACGCTCATCAACCCGGCTGCCATCAGCAGGAGCTATCTCACCAACGAGCAAAACCTGTCCTTCGGCGCCTCCTATCGCCGGCAGTGGAATGGCATTGAAGGTGCCCCTCAAACTGCAGTGCTCAGGGGTGATTTCCTATACACCGATGCCAATCCCGTCACCCTGATCACCGGCGGCTATCTGATTAACGACCAGACAGGCCCCACGGGCTTCTCCGGAGTCTATGGCCGCGTGGGCGGGCTCATCACAGGGGATCCCTACTACGGCGGAATAGCGGCCGGACTCTCCCTGGGCGCAGTACAGTACCGGGTGAATGCTTCCCAAATCCGACTCAGAGATCAAAATGACCTGGTCGCCAACGACCAGTCGAAAATATACCCGGATGTAGGCCTTGGCGTTTTTGCCTACAAGCGGATGGAGGGCGGTTTCCTCAAGGGAGACTACCTCTACGGCGGAATTTCCATCCCGCAGGTAATCGGACTTGACCTCAACTTTAAGGATGCCAGCGGTGAATTCTCCACCCAGCGCATTCAGCACTACTATGCCATGATTGGCTTGTATAAATTTTTCCGCGACGATGCTTTTCTGGAACCTTCCATCTGGCTCAAGTACCTGCCCAACGTGCCCCTCAACGTGGATTTCAACCTGCGCTATCAGATGGCGGGCAACTTTTGGATAGGCGCCGGTGGGTCAAGCTCCCGGGCCGCACACCTGGAGACGGGCGTCCGCATCGGCGAAAACCTCGGCATGGATAATGACCTCCAGATTGGCTACGGCTTCGATTACCACTTCAGTCCGTATGGTCCATACACCGGTGGTTCCCATGAGATCAACGTCACCTGGTCGCTCGAGCGATAGGTTTGTCACCGCCCCGAAATCTCCTGTTTGGCCGGATCAGCACATACAGCTATTTGCAAATCAATTTTAAACGCTGAATAACTTGCAATTCAACACGAACAAAACCCGCACACGCGCTGCCGCCTCCTGGCTTGTCGAAAACCTGCCGTGCCTGCGCCTGGAATGCGAATTTCCCAAAATCAGTTGCGAGATGAAAAAAATCGTCTTCTCCTTTTTTATTTCCGTTGCCTTTGCTCTGAGTGCCTTTGCCCAGCCCACCTTCCGTTTGTCCCCGCAACAACAGGTTTTGGATGAAGGCGAGCAGGTTTGCCTCACGCTTCAGGTTGACAACTTCACCGATATCCTCAGCGTGTCTTTTTCCATTGCCTGGGATGCAGGTGTGCTCGAATTCGACCAGATTACCAACCTGAATTCTCAGGTCACTGGCCTGGATATCAACGATTTCGATGTCAGCATGGCCGATGATGGCATCATCACCTTCGATTGGAATAATGGTCAGCCCTGCAGCACGGGTACCACGGGCGTCACCCTGTTCCCGGACGGGCAAGTGATGTTCAACATCTGCTTTACTGCCACGGGGGTCTATGGCAACCACACGCCAGTGGAAATTACTGATGCCCCCAAGGACATCGTGATCAAACGGGTGAGTTCCAATTGCAATGATATTGGCGACTTCATTCAAAACGCCTTTGTTTCCATTGGGACGCCCCCTCTTACCATCAATGTCTCGTCCGGAGATGGATTCACCGGCGATGTCGTTTGCCTTGATTTCAAAGTGGAAGATTTCGACAATATCGTTTCTTTTCAATTCGCAGTGTACTGGGACACAGCGGTGCTCAAATACAACAGCGCCCTCACCATGGGCCTCACCGGCAATTATTTTTTAGGAGAAACCCAAACCGCTCAGGGTAACCTGAATCTTTTATATTACAATGCAAATGTCAACACCGGGGTGACTTTGCCCGATGGCACCCAGATACTTCAAATCTGCTTTGAAATTGTCGGCGATTGCGGTCAGGTTTCACCCGTGTACATCTCGGGCAACGGCCCGGGGTCCATCGAGGTCATCAACAGCGTCACCAGTAACCCCACCAGCGGCGTCAACATCGGCTTGCTGCAACAGGAAGGAGAGGTGACGGTCAATTGTTTCAACCCCAATGGCATTAACATGACCATTGACGACAAAAGCGTGTGCCCTGGGGAAAATTTCACCGTGGATGTCAGGGTCTCTGAGTTCACCAGCATCGCCAAATTGATGTTCAATCTGAAATGGAACCCGGGGGTGCTCGACCTCACCAACGTCACCTACCCGCAGAACGCGCCCTGTACCCCTTTCTCGAGCGGGGTGAGCCTGCCCTCCGACGGGCTGCTCAAAATGGACTGGGCTTCCTTCGGACTTGGATGTACCTTGCCCGATAATTTCATCCTGATGAGACTGCACTTCAGCGCGACAGGATCCTCCAGCACCAGTTCAACCATTGCGGTCGTCAATCCCATTTTGGTGGACAAATTCGGAGGACAGGTCGTCAATATCGGCATCAACAACAGCAATGGCCTTGTCACGCTCTGCGAACTGTCACAGCCCACCATCTATGCCTCCTCCACCACTGCCCTCCCGGGGGATACCGTCTGCGTGGATTTCAGGGTACAGGACTTCGAGGACATCACCACGGCGCAGTTCACGATCAACTGGGAGCCTTCCATCCTCGAGTTCGTCGGTGTCAACAACCTCGGGCTGCCAGACCTGAGCAACTCCAACTTCCTCACCTCCCAGGCATTGTCCATTGGTGCACTGGGTGTTGACTGGGAAAGCGCCACGGCAGTTGACAAGCCGGATGCAAGCACCATCTTCTCCATTTGCTTCAAAGTGATCGGAGATCCCGACCTTTGCTCGGATGTTAGCATCACTGATGTCCCCTGGCCCGTCAACATCGAAACCTCCGCCTCGAACAACACCAACGTGGGACTGAACGGGCAAGGTGGAACGGTGTGTGTGGACAACCCCTTTATCTTCGAAGTCCAATTTCCGGATGTATATGCGGGATCTGGCTCCTCCACTTGCGTGGACGTCAAGGTTAAGAATTTCATACAGCTCACAAGAACCAGATACACCATCAACTGGAATCCTGAGATTCTGGAATACGCCGGGGTGACCCTGACTGGTAATCTGCCGAATTTCTCGGCCGCCAGTTATGACCAAAGTCCGGTTTACATCGACAACGGCCAGCTGGTAATTGACTGGAAGTCCTCCAATCAGATCCAGGGAACCACCCTTGCAGACGGCACCTCCATATTTCAATTGTGTTTTGAGGTGGTCGGGCCTTCCGGTGCCTGCAGCCAGTTGTCTGCCTCCGGCTTTCCGGTCAGCATTGAAGTCAACAGCGCCTTGACAGGTGCTGCCAACCTGGGGCTGGGGCCGGTTGCCGGTTCCGTCTGCGTAAGCTCCGTCCTTATCCTGCAAGACGCCGTCATCACGCCGGTTCTTTGCCCGAACATTCCCTCCGGCGCCATCGACCTGGAGATAGTAGGCGGCTCGGGGTCCTATGCTTACAGCTGGAGTGGGCCGAACGTGAACACCACCAGCGAGGACCAGAGCAATCTGCCGGCAGGCAATTACTTTGTGACGGTGGAGGACGAGGAAAATGCAGCCCTGGTGCTGGAGCTTGAACTTGAAGTAGGCTACTCAGCCCAGAGCACCCTGGCTTCTGCAGGCGTGGATACCTCGTTTTCTTGTGCTGATTATCCATTCATCACACTCAACGGCTTAAACTCTATTGTCCCGGTTGGCGACAGTTTGCACATCATGTGGATACCTGCCTTAGGCAGTGGCATTGTCACCCAGGGACAAGGCACCCTGACACCAAAGGTGCTGGGTGGCAGCTGCTGGAAACTGACATTGACGAACATCACGACAGGCTGCGTTCACTCCGATACGGTTTGTGTCAGTGCCCCGGTGTACCCGGTGCCTGAAGCAGGACCGGAGAGCACCATTACCTGTGCCAATGATACTGTCAATTTGGACGGCTCGCTTTCTCCTGTCGGTTTCACAGCTTCCTGGAGCTTCGGCCCTGGAGGAGGCAACCTCGTGCCGGGCACTGAGAACCAGCTGGTTGCCAAAGCTACTGCGCCGGGCTGGTATTACCTGACGCAAACCTCTCCTGCCTCCGGTTGCCAGGGAACTGACAGCGTTTACGTAGATATCGATGTGGTGGAACCAGTTTCCGACGCCGGTGTTTCTGACGGCCTTGGCTGCAATGACGTCTCTGTGCCGGTGGGAGGCACTGGCTCCAGCACAGGGGCTGAATTCACCTATCAGTGGAATGCGCTTGTCGGAGGAGAAATCTGCGGAAATGCATCGGCACCTCAAACCAGCGTCTGTTCGCCTGGAACTTATCAGCTGGTGGTGACCAATACCCTGAACGGATGCACCGCACAATCCCAGGTACAGGTGGCAGCAGACACCCTGAAGCCCATCGCCATTGCAGGCCCTTCTCCCACCATCACCTGCCTGGTGCCCCAGGTGACATTGAACGGGGCAGGTTCCTCCATCGGGGCTAATTATGAATATCAGTGGACTGGTGGTACGATCGTGAACGGGCAGGGAAGCTTGAATCCCACTGTTTCGGCAGCAGGCACTTACACACTCGAAGTGACGGATACCACCAACGGCTGCAAAGCATTTTCTTCTGTTGTCGTAGCGGCAAATAATCAACCTCCTCAGGCTGTTGCCAGTGCCAGCAATCCCATCACCTGCTTGCTCGATCAGTCAACGCTGAGTGCCGCCGGTTCTGCCAGCGGATCCGCGATCAGCTACCAGTGGCTCGACAACACGCAGACTCAAATTAGCACCAGCACTACCTTGTCGGTTGCAACTCCAGGCGTTTACACCCTCATCGTCAGCAACGCCCAGAACGGATGCACGCAAACAACGACCGTCCAGGTGGCTGACAATTCTTCCCCGCCGGCCATAGATGCCGGGCCAGACCAAAACATCACCTGCTACGGCAATCCCCAGCTCCAGGGCGACCTGCCGGCAAACCCGAACATCATCCTCAACTGGTCAGGGCCGGGTCTCGGCTGTATCCAGGGAAATGGCACGGCGACGCCTACTGTCTCTTGCCCTGGCACCTATACCCTGACAGTGCAAGATACAGCGACAGGCTGCGTGAACACCAGCCAGGTCGTTGTGACAAATGACAAGACGCCCCCTGCCATCAGCGCAGGAAACGACACCACACTCACCTGCGCCGTTACTGCAATCACCTTGCCCGCCACCTCTGACGTGGCTGACATCACCGTCACCTGGACCTCCGTCCCGGCGAATCTGCCAATAGTCAATCCGGGCAGCTTGAACCCATCTATCTCAGCAGCGGGGACCTACACGCTGCAAGTCACCAACAACGTCAATGGTTGCACCAAAACCGACTTCGTGGTGGTGGGTACTGACCTTGCCCTTCCGGTGGCTGATGCCGGGGCTGCGGACACCACGGATTGCTTGAATACGCTTGGCAACCTCAGTGCAGCCGGCTCCACACTCAGCAACACCACCATCACCTGGACGGCGCTGGCAGGAAGCATCGACCCCTCGCTCGTCAACCAGGTTTCCATTGTCGTTCCGGCTGGTCTATATGAGTTGGCAGTCATGAACGATCAAAACGGCTGCGTGTCAAAGGACACCGTGGAAGTGACAGACAATGCCATTGCGCCCCTCATTTCCACAGCTGAAACGGTAGAGCTGGGCTGTCTGAGTCAGACAGTGACCCTGGATGCCAGCAATTCACAGGCTGGCAGCTCCATTTCCTATACCTGGACAGATGCCCAGGGGAATGTGTTGTCCAATTCAAGTTCGCTGGAAGTCAGCGAGGTTGGTGTTTATAACTTCAGCGTTTTCAACGCAGACAATAATTGCGAGAACAGCGTAGCGGTCGCGGTGCTTGCTGCATCCGACGGTCCGCCTGCATCAGCAGCAGCCGACTACGAACTTTGCGATGCCGCGGCGTTCCTCACCGGGAACCTGCCTGCCGGAACAACTGGCAGCTGGACCTCGACCACCGGTGCCATTTTTGACGATGAAGAGAGTGCCTCAACCCAGGCCTCCAACCTCCAAACCGGCACCAACATCTTCATCTGGTCGCTGTCACTGGGCAGTTGTGTTGACTATGACGCCGACACCGTCAGCATCGAGGTCACGTCGGCCCCTCCGGTCGCGGAAGACGACTTCATGAACCTGGCGGGCTCTGAGCAATCGGCAACTGTAAACATCCTGGACAATGACGTTTTTGATGATGCTACATATCAACTCATTCCGTCTGCAGGGCAGCCCAAGACCCTGAACCTTCAGGGTGATGGACAACTGACCTACGGCAGGGAAAAGTGCAGGGCGGGTGTCATTGAGGTACCCTACGAAATTTGCGATAACAGCTGCCCCGGCTTGTGCGACACAGCGCTGGTCATCATCACTGTGGAGGCGGATCCTTCAGCGGATTGCGATTTTGTGCCGAACGGCATTACTCCCAACGGCGACGGTCTCAACGACGAGCTGGTATTCGACATCCTGCTCAATAACCCTGCCTCGGAATTCCCCGACAATGAAATCATCATCTTTAACCGATGGGGAGATGTTGTTTACCAGGCCAAGCCTTACAACAACGACTGGCGGGGCACGAATCAAAGCGGGAATGAGCTTCCTCAGGGCACTTACTACTACATATTGCGCTTGAGCCTGGCAGATGGCGAGATCCTTCGGGGAGACATCACCATCCTGAAGTAACACAAGTGGCAAAATTGTTGCAGTAGGTTAATTACTCCCGCATTTTTTACCAGATGCACACCATGCCGGCTTTTTGAATAAAGCCTGGAGTTTGCTATAAGTCTCGTTGTCGCCGGGCAGTTTTCCGGAAATACACTCGTCGGGTGGGTCACAGGCCCACCCGACAATTGTTTTATATTCCCTGTAGTCTGTCTTGAAGACCCCGGCGCAATTTTTGAATTTGTTCCGCAAGCGCTGCTAGCCTTCAAAACGGCCCCAATTTGATACAAGTAGCGCTTTTGAGCACTTCAAATGATGCTATTTGATTGAATTACCGAAATATCCGGTTATTTTTGTAAGATAAAACATTGAATTTACCCACTCCGATATTCCCAGGCCGATTCATTTTTCCCGATGTTTCCCAAACCGACCGAAGCTGTCTAACACAAGGGCTTTGAAATGCCATGCCACGAAGCTTCAATAGCCTCGCTTCAACAGCGCCGGTTACCCCAAAAAAGACGCACGACAGCATGCAGCCGCTCCTGTTTGCCGTTACTTTAAGGGAGCCTCTGTCGCCATGAACATACTCAGCAAATGAATCTGATTAACCAAAACACTACACTCCTGAGTATCCTGCTGGTGTATCCGGGATTTTTGTACGGTCATCTGCCAGCAACTCCGCTTGAGGAGGACCTCGGAATCAGGGAATGCCTGGTGCAATCCCAATTGCTCTGCTATGGACAAAGCAACAGTCCCGCCTTTGACATTGATCACGCTGTTTCCACTAATTCCTCCGCCCCGGTTTTTCCATCCGACACCATCTGGTCTTGCGAAGTACTCAACCAGTTCCCCAATGTGACCACTGCTACCCCCCTCACCGGCGAGCTGTCAACGACGGGCTCCGGCGCGCCCCAGTTGCCGATTGCCGACACCTGCCTCCTGTCAGCTGTCAGCACGGACGATACCATTCAAGGCTGCGGAAACACTTTTGGCATCATAAGGACCTGGCTGGTCTTTAATTGGTGTACCGGCCAATTGATTACTACCGGCTCAGGCGGCCAGGACAACATACAGACCATCCTCGTGAAGGACCAGACAGGTCCGGTGCTGAACCTGCCGCCTTTTACCGTGCCTGCTGCCAGCGGCACCTCCGCCTGCGTCTCGCTGGCATTTTTGCCTCCCGCGCTCATCACCTCTGAATGCGGCAATGCCGTACAGCGGATCTTTACTCCGGTGGGAGAGGCCTTATATGCCAATGGCGTCAACGGCAATCAAGGGGGCTGGATTCCTTCCCCGGGGCTGGGCCTGGGTACTCACACCCTGGCTTACCAGGCTGTTGACGACTGCGGAAACTTCAGCCAGCTCAGCGTTGAAGTGACCGTGGCAGATTTGACGGCCCCGGTCGCCATTTGTGAACATGGGATTGTGGCCTCACTCGACAGCGAGGGAACCGCTATGATTCCCGCCAGTGCTTTTGACAATGGCAGTCACGATAATTGCTGCATGGACACCCTGCTGGTCGGACGGATGGACCCGGCCTGTGGCGATTCCCTGGCCACATTCAGTGGTTCCCTGGTGCTTTGCTGCGTTGATGCCGGACAAGAGCTGGCCGTCACGCTCAGGGTGCTGGATTGCCATGGAAACTACAATGACTGCATGGCGATGATCCAAATCAGAGATAAGCAGCCTGTTCAGCTCTTGAGCTGCCCTGCCGACAGCAAGGTCACCTGTGATTTTTACCTGGAGCATCTCGACCCCATTTTTCAATCCGGCAATTTCAATCAACTGTCCTCCTATTTCGGCCAGGTGATTTTTACAGATAATTGCGGCCTTGTCGTCCTCGACAGCAGCGTGTCTTCGGATTTGAACCCCTGCCTGCAGGGGGTCATCACCCGGAACTGGCTGGTTACTGACCCGGCGGGGAATGCGGCCGCCGCCTGTCAGCAGCAAATTACAGTGGAACACCGCTCTGAATGGGCAGTGACTTTTCCGGAAGATAAAACTGTGAACTGTGGCGAGACAATTCCTCCCCTCGGCGAGCCTATTGTTTTTGCTGAAAGTTGCGAGCTGTTGGCTGTGTCCTGGGAGGATGCGGTATTCACAGTGGTTCCGGGTGCTTGTTTTAAAATAGAAAGGACCTGGACCATCATCAACTGGTGCGATTATTCCGGGCAAAACCCAGTGCTGGAAAGTCCGGAGAATTTACTCCAGACTGACGTCAATGGAGATGGGGTCATCAACGGCCGCACCTTCAGGGACGGATTGTCAACTGCCAACTTTCAGGCAGCTTTGCCGCAGTGGGGAGCCCAGCCCGACGGATACATCACTTACAAGCAGGTCGTCAAGGTGAAGGATGAGACAGCGCCCGTGGTCAACTGCCTGCCAGTTCAGGAAGTGTGCATCTTCGGTGCCGACTGCAGGGCGGATGTGCTGCTGCCCTTGCCCGCTGCTGTGGATTGCAGCCCAGCCTTGACGGTAAAAGCAAGTGGCGATCTCGGCTTCGGCCTCGGACCTTTTCTGAACGTTGCCCCCGGCACGTATCAAATGCTGTATGAGGTGTCCGACAACTGCAATAACAAGTCCACCTGTGCCACTGCCGTCACAGTGCGGGATTGCAAGAAGCCGACCCCGGTGTGCGTCAATGGCTTGAACGTGACACTTGGAGAGGGCGGTGTTCTGACTATCCATGCAGATGCCTTCGATGCGGGAAGTTTCGACAACTGCTCTGACAGCCTGAAGCTGTCCTTCTCGCCGGACGTCAATGACACAACCCTGTTTTTCGACTGCTTCAGCATCGGCTTTGTCACTGTCCGCCTGTATGTCACCGACGAAGCCGGTAACCAGGATTTCTGCCAGACTTTCACCTTCGTGGACGACAACCAGGGGGCTTGTCAGGGGCCGCCCCTGATAGCCGGGACGGTCACTACGGATGAAGCACTGCCCATCGCAGGAGTTGCTGTTTCGCTCAATGGAATGCTGGAGCAGGAGGTGACGACAGATACCTCGGGACTTTTCCAGTTCGAAGTGCCCTGGGGCGGAGATTATTCTTTGGCAGCTCACAAGGAAGACCAGCCGTTGAACGGCGTCACCACCCTGGACATGGTGCTCATCAGCCGCCACATCCTCGGGATAGCACCTTTGCAGGGTCCATGGAGGATCATTGCTGCGGATGTGAATGGCTCAGGTTCCGTCACCACAGCGGATTTGATAGCGATCAGAAAGCTGATCCTGCAGATTGACAGCCAGTTTCCCCTTCAAAAGTCATGGTTGTTTGTGCCTTCCGGTTTCAGTTTTCCGGATCCGGCCAACCCCTTTGCAACAACGCTTCCCCTAACTATCAACTTCAATGACCTGGAGGCGGATGAGACGGATGCCGGTTTCATAGGCATCAAACTGGGAGATGTCAACGGCAGTGCCCAGATATACTGAAGGGAGTAAATCAACAAAAAAAAGCCGGACCTGAAGCTATCTGGTCCGGCAATTCGGGTATAAATAATACAGCCAAGTAGTAAAAATTAATAACTCTTTGATTATTGTGGAGTGCCTTTGCCCTGAGCTGTGGAAAGCGCAGTTGAAAGCGAAGTCTTAGTTCAATCTGAGGTCAAAGCCCTGGAATGACCGGATCCTGGAAGACCTGTTTTTGACCAGGTCGAGGTTCAGGATGCAGTGTTCATATTCCAGTTCCAGCGTTTGTTGCTCCAATACCTCGTTGAGCGGCCTGGAATCCTTGACGGACCATCGCCTGAAACTCCCGGCTTCAACCTGGAAGTGCCGCATGGCTGCCTTGGCAAATTTCACCGGTTGAAAAGAGGTCGGATGATTCATCAACTCCACTGTGAGTGCCAGTTTTATCTTTTTAAGGTCCATAGCCGGGAATTTTTTATCTGATTCAACCACATTAATAAAACTGCCACACCAGCCTTAGTGTTGTGCGAAATGATTTAAAGAAATGTTAAAGCGATGCTAACAAGGACGGCTACTATTGCCCTTGCGCCTTGCAAAGCCCCGTGATATTTGAAAATGCGCTTGTTTTTTCTTTATTTTGTTAAGTGGACTTGTTGCGACGGGTCAGCCCAGTGGGAAAATATTTGGAATTCCGCACACGCGCAGGCTTTCTAAGCGAGCATGGCGCATGGCTGTAAAAATCGCAGCCCGGGCGGAAAGGACTAAATTTTCGCCCCGTTTGATTTCATTGCAAGCATCCTGTTTAATAGACTTGTTTCGACGGGGTCATCGAAGGGGCAAAAAGGTTCTTTTCTTCCCGCTTTATGCCTTTTTTCGGTCACGTAGCCGGGCTATGCTCCCTCAAAAAGCCTTCAAGTGGAAAGAAAATAGCACTTTTTTCCCACTTCGCTGGCCCGCCGAAACAAGTCTAATAATAAAATGGCTATGATTCGCTTCCATCTGCTTCTACCCTTACTTTTCCTTCCTCTTTTGCATGCAAAGGGACAGAACATCTATTTGCAATACGATGAGAATTGCATGGACCGCCTGGAATATTCCAGTTCCGGCAGCAACAATCCTTTCCTGGTTTATTCACTCAAGCTCGGGGACAGCAAATTCATCCACCTGGACATTGGTCAGGAAGAAGGCAAATGGCAGCGAGACCTGCCGGGCGTCCTCACCAATTGCCGGGGAATCGCCCTGGACAGGGACCTGGTACAAAAGGTCAATACCGGTGCTGTCCGCCTTCACGTGGTGAGGACGAACGCATCGAACCAGTACCAGATCCAGCCCGTGGAAAAAGCCAGCATGTTTTCCCGTCAGAACAAGACCATCTCTTTTTTGATGGAAGACACCGAGTTTACCATGTACACTGACAACCTGGTCTCCAGCATCAACCTGGCCAAGGATCCTTCCCAAAAAGAGATTTACCTGGAAGGCACGGAGCAAGTTCAGTGCCTGACCGCCTATATCTTCCGGAAGCGGGACGACCCCGGCCAGGCGCGGTACAAATCCTATCTGTATGTACCTGAGCTGGGAATCCTCGAGAGAACCGTGGTGGAAAACGATGTCACCTTCGACAGCGAGCCCCGCATCAGCGGTCTGGTGCTCGCCAGGGTGGGAAAGCTGACGGCAGAGGAGACGATCTCCTTCCTGTGCGACCGCCTTCAGTCCAGCCACCACGATGATTCCACGAGCGCGACGCCCTGGCGTCGCCCCGACCTGCCTGCCGCTTATGACAGCCAGTCTCCCTGTGCACCTTCCGGCATTGAGGGCATCCACGTGGTGCAGAAGGGGGAAACGATCTATGGCATCACTCGGCGCTACGGGCTTTCGCCGGATCAACTCAGGGCCTGGAATGGCTTGCAGAACACCGATATCCTCTCCATCTGCCAGCAGTTATATGTCAAGGATCCCTTGCAGCTGAGCCGGCCTGGCGCTCAGCCGGCACCGGGCAATACCGCCGCGCCTGCTTCCGGGGAGGTTTACTGGATGAACGCGCCGGAGGTACACGTCGTGAAGCAAGGGGAAACGCTGGCAGCCCTTGCCAGCTTATATGGCTACACGGAGGCGCGCTTCAGGAAAATGAACGGCCTGGGAAGCGCTGAGAAAATCTATACGGGACAAAAGCTGCGCACCAGCGATTGCGTTTGTCCCACCCTGGAATCCAGCACCAAGGATATGCCCTTGCCCTACGAAAAAGAAAGCGAGAAGGCGGGCAGTCAGTCTGATGTTTACTTCAGGCCTGTCAAGGTGCATTTGGTGAAAAAAGAGGAGACTTTGTTCAGCATCGCCAGGTTGCATGGCACCACGGTGGAAAGAATCAGGGAACTCAACGGGATGAGTGAAAAAGACCGGATTTCCCCGGATCAGAAGATTTACGTCCAGTAGCAGTCAGGCTCTATTTGAGACAGCCTCCGGGAGGGGGATTTAGGCGCGCGGGGCCAAGCTCCGCGCGCCTTTTACGAATAAGACGCCTCACAAGCGCTCCTTTTAAGACAGCCTCTCTTTTGAGGCAGTCTCCGCGCAGAGCAGCCCCGCGCCCTTTTCAAAAAGGCGCGCATGTTTCACCACCGCTTCCAAATATTATTCTGAATTTCATAAGTCCCTCCCACCGCTGCCAATTTTATGGTAAAAAGCAGGATATTATTCAATATAATTAATTGAAAACAAAATTTTTTTTAAAATTTTATACTAAAACTGTGCTTGTATAGAATGTTGTCATATCTTTGCCTTGTATCTAATAAGAACTGGATCACTTACTGTCTCACCATATCCAAAAGCAATTCAGTGGAGAATCATGTGTTGGTTGGAACGGTTCTCTAAATTGCTCTTGCTATAGACATCCAAATTTTACCGGATTTTCCAACCCTTCAGTGTAATCCGGTCAAAGCTGCCTCAAAATGGCTGCCTCCCTGTCGTGTTGTTATATTGCCGAATGAATGGGGGAGGGAAAGGCCAAAATATCTTATGACTGCTCCAACAGGCGCCCCTTGAAAGACCATGTTGCCGCAAAATTGATTTCAATGGAACACTCCCGCTTTGCACACTGATCTCCCAGTCTCAGGTGCAGCCGACGAAGAAACTGAATTTTCTCGCCGCAGCGGATGTCAATCCCCGGAGGTTCAATCCCGGATGAAAACAGTTTTGTAAAGTCCTGATTAACGGGGCTTTATTTTTGGACTATTTCAGCAAAAAATGGAAAACACTGATTTAAAGAACAAAAGGAAAAGGGCAAGAAATTTTATCGCAAAAACAAAGAAACAAAAGCTCGCTTTCCTGGGAACGGTTATCGGCCTGTCGGCCACGATTTTCTCCCCGGATGACAGCACCCGGCAGCATGCCGCCGGGGTTTTCATGATCCCGCTTGCAGAGACGGAGCCCTTGGTATTGGGCGCATTTCCAATCGCTATTCCAAATGTCAGGTTCGGTTTTACCCTGGACGATTTCAAGGTTTCAAACCATAAAGTGTCCTCAGGCCAGACCTTTGGCGCCCTGCTCAGCAAGGAAGGCCTCTCTGCTACTGAAATTGACCAGCTGGTAAAAAACAGCGCCGGTGTGTTCAACTTCCAGCGGAACTTTGCCGTCGGCAAGCCTTATTATCTTCTGCGTTCAAAGGCTGATGGCCGGCTCTTGCACATGATTTTCGAACCCGATGTATACCAGTACTTCATTTTTGATTTGCAGGGCAATCTCCAGGTGAGGAGGGAAGAACACCCGCTGGAAGTTCGGCACCGCAGCGTCGATGGCAAGGTTGAAAGCACGCTCTGGGAGGCGCTCACCAGCTCCGGCGTACACATGGAAGCAGCTGCAGAAATGGAGGACGCCCTCCAGTCTTCCGTTGACTTCAGCCAGGTGCAGGACGATGATGAGTTCAAACTCATCTACGACGAGAAATTCATCAACGGGGAATCCGTCGGCATAGGCCGCCTGTATGCTGCCTACTACAGCCGGGGCGGGAAAGAATCCTATGCCTTTTGGTTTGACAATGGCAAGTACAAAGGATATTATGACCTCGAGGGAAGGCCGACCAAAAAGATGTTCCTGCGTTCCCCCTTGAAGTACACCAGGATTTCTTCCAAATTCAATCCTCGCCGCTTTCATCCCATTTTGAAGCGGGTCAGGCCGCACCTGGGCACAGACTACGCTGCACCCCATGGCACTCCGATCTACGCAGTTGGAGATGGCGTGATTGCCGATGCTGGCTATAATGGCAGCAGTGGCAGGTTTGTCACCATCAAGCACGACGGTGTTTACAAAACTCAATATTTGCACATGTCTCGCTTCGCAAAGGGCATTCGCAAAGGAGCTTCAGTCCACCGGGGGGATGTGATTGGCTATGTGGGAAGTACTGGCCTTGCCACCGGCCCCCACGTCTGCTTCCGCTTCTGGAAGAGGGGCAAGGCAGTCAACCACCTGCGGGAAAACCTGCCGACGCTGAAGAAACTGCCGAAGGAGGCGATGCCCGAATTCTACGAGGTTCGGGATAAGTACCTGGTCAGGCTGAAGGACAAGGACTTTGGCGGGGCATCTTACGTTCAACAGCCTTCTGCCGACACCAATGCCAGTGGCACATTGCCTTGATTAACTGAATATTACGCACCTTTACACAAAACGAAAAAGCACGACACACGCTGCGGCGCTCCTGACAGGGCGCCGTTTTTTTTGGGGGGGGAATCCCCAGCAAAGGGCGTTTGACCGGCATGTGGCCAGCCGAAAGCCTTAATATCCCCCTTCCGCTG
>JBEAYO010000013.1:0-17490 GCA_041159285.1 Bacteroidota bacterium
GCTTGGCGGGCCGAAGGCCCGCCAAGCACCCTTCCCCCCGGAAGCTAAGCGGTGCCGGCAGAACGAATGGCCTGTCCTTTGAGACAGCGCCCTTTACGTAAGCCGAGCGGTGCCGGCGGTTTTTCCAGTCATCAGACCAGCAAGCGGACCGGTTCCTCCAGGATGGCCTTGAAGGTCTGGAGGAACTCGGCGCCGGTGGCACCGTCCACCACCCGGTGATCGCAGGAAAGCGTCACCTTCATGAGGTGGGCAGGAACTATCTGTCCATCTTTAACAACTGGCTTTTCAATAATGGCTCCCACTGCCATGATGCAGGCATCCGGCGGGTTGATGATACCCGTGAACTCCTCGATGCCAAACATGCCCAGGTTGGAAATGGTAAACGTATTGCCGCTCATCTCGTCGGGCTGCAACTTCTTGTTGCGCGCCTTTTCGGCAAAAGCCCTCACCTCGAAATTAATCTGAGAAAGCGTCTTCATGTCGGCATGCCGGATGACAGGCACCAGGAGGCCGTCCTCCACCGCCACGGCCACGCCGATGTTGACCTGCTTGTTGTAGCGAATCTTATCCCCCAGCCAGGAGGAGTTGATGGCCGGATGCTTGCGCAGGGCCACGGCCACGGCTTTCACCACCAGATCGTTGAAGGAAATCTTCACAGGTGCGGCCACTTCGTTCAACTGGTTGCGAAGCTCCACCACCTTGTTCATGTTGATTTCCATGGTGAGATAGAAATGAGGCGAGGTGAATTTGCTTTCGCTGAGACGGCGCGCAATGGTCTTTCGCATCTGGCTCACCACCTTTTCTTCCCAGGCGTCTTCCATGCCGGCAGCAAATGCCGGAACAGCTGCAGACGCCGATGGAACGGCTGCGGCCACGGCAGCAGGCGCCTCGGGTTGCTTCTCGAGGAAAGCTTCGACATCCCGGCGAACGATGCGGCCGCCATCCCCGGAACCATGAACGGCCTCGAGGTCAACGCCGGCTTCCCGCGCAATGGATTTTGCAAGCGGAGATGCCTTGAGGCGCGTTTCGGCAACCACGGCAGCCGCCGGAGCCGCCACGGCAGCCGCAGGTGCGGCAGCTTGTGCAGCAACTTCCTGGGCAACATGCCCGTTGGCGGATGCAGCCGCCTTTTCAGCGGAGGCGCCGCCAGCTATGGCTGCCTGCCAGTCTTCGCCGGACTTGCCGATGACAGCGATGACTCCTTCCACAGGGACAATCCCCTCCTTCACCGCGATGTGCAGCAGATGCCCCTCCCACAGACTCTCGAAGTCCATGGTGGCTTTGTCGGTTTCGATTTCAGCCAGCAGATCTCCGGGCTGGACCTTGTCGCCCTCTTTCTTGTGCCAGGCTACGATGTTGCCCTCTTCCATGGTGTCACTCATGCGGGGCATGCGTATTACTTCTGCCATATTTATTCAAATTGTTCTGTTTGATTTTTCGATGCCGGCGTTCGTTTAAAGCACTTTTGCCGGGCAAAAGGCCAACGAACTGCAGACAACAGGAACATATCTTCGCAAAAATGCAATAATTTCGCTTTTCCAAATAAGGCCCTGCAAAGGTAACCTCTTTCATCAACAAACAGGCGCAAAATTAATCAAGCCAAACAAAGTAAAAGCTGCTTGGTTTTTAAAACAATCAAACGGGCCACCCTAAACGTCGATACTGCAATCATGAATTTTTCATCCAAACTGATAGAACAATCCGTCGAAGCCTTCGCCAGCCTCCCCGGTATCGGCCGAAAAACAGCCCTGAGGCTTACCCTCCACCTGGTCGGAAAAGATCCCGTCCACACAGAGGAATTCGCAGCCGCCATCCTGAACATGCGCCGGAATATCAAGCAGTGCAGCAACTGCCACAACCTCAGCGATGAGGCAATCTGCCAGGTCTGCGCCGACAAGCGCCGCGATCACTCCCTGGTCTGCGTCGTTGAAAGCATCCGCGATGTCATGGCCATAGAAGACACCGGCCAGTACCGTGGATTGTACCACGTGCTGGGCGGCCTCATCAACCCCCTGGAGGGCACCGGCCCCGGCGAGCTCAACATCGACTCGCTGCTCTACCGCGTGGACCAAGGGGAAATCAGGGAAATCATCCTCGCTATCTCCCCCACCATCGAAGGGGACACCACCATGTTCTATATTTCAAAAAAACTGAAGGACAAAGGGGTCAGCATCAGCTCCATCGCCCGCGGGGTGTCCTTCGGCGGCGAACTGGAATATGCCGACGAGGTGACGCTCGGCCGCAGCATCCTGGCCAGGACGCCATACCAGACCGGCAAGGACTGATGCGCAATGCCGCCCGGGCTTTTTGCCGGGCCAGAAGACCAAACAATTGACAACCATTAACAAGCCATTGCCACTTTGCAACTCTCCGTCATCATTGTCAACTACAACGTCCAGTATTTCCTGGAGCAAGCCCTCCTGTCGGTCCGGAAAGCCGCCGACGGGCTGGAGGCAGAGGTGTTTGTAGTGGACAACAACTCGGTTGACAACTCCGTGGCCATGGTGCGCGAAAAATTCCCCGAGGTCATCCTGGTCGCCAACCAGCAAAACACAGGCTTCTCCACCGCCAACAACCAGGCCATCCGACAGGCCCGGGGGCGTTACTTGCTCCTGCTCAACCCCGACACGGTGGTGCGGGAAGACACCTTTCGCAAATGCCTGGAATTCATGGATTCCCATCCCGAGGCGGGCGCCCTCGGCGTGCGCATGATAGATGGCAGCGGCAAGTTCCTGCCGGAGAGCAAGCGAGGGTTCCCCTCTCCCTTTGTGGCCTTTTGCAAAACCTTCGGACTGTCCAGACTCTTCCCGACATCCAAGGTCTTCAACCGCTACCACCTGGGCTACCTCGACGAACGCGAGACGCACGAGGTGGATGTCCTGGCCGGCGCCTTCATGCTGCTTCGCCGGGAGGCACTGGAGAAGTCAGGCCTGCTCGACGAGGCCTTCTTCATGTACGGCGAGGACATAGACCTGAGCTATCGAATCGTGCAGGCCGGTTACAAGAATTACTACTTTGCCGGCACCACCATCATCCATTACAAGGGCGAAAGCACAAAAAAAGGCAGCCTGAACTACGTGCGCACGTTTTACCAGGCAATGATCATCTTTGCGCGCAAGCATTTCAGGGGCAGGGAGGCCCGGCTCTTCATCGCCATGATCCACGGGGCCATTTACCTGCGGGCGGGCATCACCCTGGCCAGCGGTTTTTTTAAAAAAACTGCCCTGCCGATGCTGGATGCCACCCTGATGCTGGGAGGCCTGTTGTTCCTGAAAAACTTCTGGGCCAGCTACTACTACCAGGATCCGGACTACTACGACCTGAGTTTTGTCTGGTTCAACATGCCCTTTTACACGGCACTCTGGGTTGGCTCCGTCTTCTTCAGCGGCGGGTACGACGACGCCTTCAACCTGAGGCGCCTGGTTCGGGGGCTGCTGCTGGGAACCCTGCTGCTCTCGGCCATCTATGGATTCCTACCGCTGGAGTTGCGACCCTCCAGGGCCATCCTGCTCATGGGGGCAGCCTGGGCCATCGCCGGGACGGCACTCGCCCGGACCATCATTCACTTTGGAAAAACCGGCAACCTGGAAGTGGGCCGACAGCGGCCCGACAACCTCGTCATCGCAGGCTCGTCGACGGAGAGCGAGCGGGTGCGCAGCCTGCTGGGGCTGGCCGGTGTGCAGAAAAATTTCATCGGCACCGTTTCGCCACTGTCGGCCAGGGAACTGGGGCTGGCGGAGGAAGCCTTCAGCCGCAGCTTCCTGGCCACCATGGAACAACTGGAGGAAGTGGTGCAGATTTTCAAGATAGACGAGATTATTTTCTGCTCCCGGGACGTCAGTTCAGAACAGATCATGGCCTGGATGAGCCGGCTAGGTCCCGGCATCAGTTACAGGATAGTGCCGATGGAAAGCCTGAGTGTCATAGGCAGTAGTTCCAGGGATGCCGCCGGTGAGTTATACACGATCGAGATCCGCTTCAACATCGCCGGCAGGACAGCACGCCGCAACAAGCGCCTGCTGGATTTGCTGCTCAGCCTGGCCCTGCTTGTCTTGTCCCTGCCTTTTTTCTTTTTGGTGAAAAATGGCATCGGACTGTTGAAAAACCTGGGGCAAGTGCTGCTGGGTAAAAAGAGCTGGGTAGGCTATGCGCACACGGCATCCGGGGTGCTTCCCGGCATCCGCACCGGGGTCCTGACGCCGCTCGACGCCCTGGGCAACAGGAAGCTGGATGCGGCAACCGTCCAGCGACTGGATTTTCTGTACGCCAAGGACTACGATACCTGGCAGGACCTCGAAATCTTCTTCCGCGGATGGCGGCAACTGGGGCGGAGCAGCTTCCATCCATCGACAAACAAGCGCACCAAATGATGGCATCAACACCAGCCCCTCCGTACTTCGCCGTGATTTTTACCAGCATCCGCACCGGGAACGAGGATGGATACAGCGCCACAGCCCGGCGCATGGCAGCGCTGGCAGCTGAGCAACCCGGCTTTCTCGGCATGGAGAGCGCCCGGCAGGATATCGGCATCACTGTTTCTTACTGGAAAAGCCTGGACGACATCCGGCAATGGAAGGAACAGGCAGAGCACCTCGCAGCGCAGGAAAGGGGAAAGTCGGACTGGTACCAGTCGTACCGGATCCGGATTTGCAAAGTCGAGCGGGAGTACGGAATTTGAGTGGCAGGCTGCCCGCCACAGCCTCACTCACATGTTTCTCCTGTACTGCCCCCCCACTTCATACAGCGCATTGGTGATTTCACCCAGCGAACAGGTTTTTGCCACCTCCATCAGGGCTGTAAAAATGTTCTCGTTGTGGAGAGCTGCCACCTGCAATTGCCTGAGGACGACGGGGCCTTTGTCAGCACCGGCCTTTTTCAGGTTTTCAACCGTGGCAATCTGCGCCAGCTTTTCATCCTCCGTGGAGCGGATAACCTCGCGCGGCAACACGGTTGGCGAGCCGTCTTTTGCCAAAAAGGTGTTCACGCCGATGACCGGCAGTTCCCCTGTGTGCTTGAGATGCTCGTAGTGAAGACTCTCCTCCTGGATCTTGCCGCGCTGGTACATGGTTTCCATGGCACCCAGCACCCCTCCCCGTTCCGTGAGGCGGTCGAATTCGGAGAGCACTGCCTCTTCCACCAGGTCGGTGAGTTCCTCGATGATGAAGCTGCCCTGCAGCGGGTTTTCATTCTTCGCCAGTCCCAACTCGTGGTTGATGATCAGCTGGATGGCAACGGCCCTGCGCACGCTTTCCTCCGTCGGCGTGGTGATGGCCTCGTCATAGGCATTGGTGTGCAGGGAGTTGCAGTTGTCGTAGATGGCGTACAGCGCCTGCAAGGTCGTGCGTATGTCGTTGAAGTCAATCTCCTGGGCGTGCAAAGAGCGGCCGCTGGTTTGGATGTGGTACTTTAGCATTTGCGAGCGCTCGTTGGCGCCGTATTTTTCGCGCATGGCCTTCGCCCAGAGGCGGCGCGCCACACGGCCGATGACGGCATACTCGGGGTCAATGCCGTTGGAGAAGAAGAACGAGAGGTTCGGGGCAAAGTCGTCAATGGACATGCCGCGGCTCAGGTAGTATTCCACAAAGGTGAAGCCGTTTGCGAGCGTGAAGGCCAGTTGCGTGATGGGATTGGCGCCGGCCTCCGCGATGTGGTAGCCCGAGATGGAGACCGAGTAGAAGTTGCGCACCTTGTGTTCTATGAAATACTGCTGCACGTCGCCCATGAGCTTCAGCGAGAACTCGGTACTGAAGATGCAGGTGTTCTGCGCCTGGTCTTCCTTCAGAATATCGGCCTGCACAGTGCCCCTGACGGCAGAAAGCGCCCTGGCCTTCAGTTCTTCATACACGGGAGCCGGCAGCACCTGGTCGCCTGTCACTCCCAGCAGGAGCAGGCCCAGTCCGTCATTTCCTTCCGGGATGTCGCCGTTGTAGGCCGGGTGGGGCAATCCCCGCCCATCGTACAACTCCTTCAGCTTCGCTTCCACCAGGTGTTCGAGCTGGTGCTCGCGGATGTATTTCTCGCACTGCTGGTCTATGGCAGCGTTCATGAAAAAGGCGCAAATCGTGGCGGCCGGCCCGTTGATGGTCATGCTCACCGAAGTGGCCGGGTCGCAGAGGTCAAAGCCGGAGTAGAGCTTCTTGGCATCGTCGAGGCAGCAAATGCTGACCCCGGCGTTGCCGATCTTTCCGTAAATATCAGGGCGGTGCCCGGGGTTTTCCCCGTAGAGCGTCACGCTGTCAAAGGCAGTGGACAAGCGGTTAGCGGGCATGCCGTAGCTAAGGTAGTGGAAGCGGCGGTTAGTGCGCTCCGGACCGCCTTCACCGGCAAACATCCGGGTGGGATCCTCCCCTTTCCGCTTGAAAGGAAACACGCCGGCGGTGTAAGGAAATTCACCGGGCACGTTTTCCTGCAGACTCCAGCGGACAATATCCCCCCAGTCCTTGTACTTCGGCAGCACCACGCGGGGTATCTTCAGGCCTGACAGCGAGCGGGTCTTGACCGGCACCCGGATTTCCTTTCCGCGGACGAAATAGGAAAACTCGTCGGCGGCATAAGCCGCTTTTTTGGACTCCCACTGCTCCAGCAACTGCCGGATGGAACCGTCCAGCCCCGAAGCAGTCATTTCATAAGCCTCTTTCAGCCCCCGCAGCACTTCCGCCTTGGTAGAAAGTCCGGATTTCTCCACTGTCTTGGTAGCCTCGTGCAATCCGTACAGATTCCGGGCAATCTCCTCCTGGTGTCGGACCCATTCGTCGTAACGCCGGTTGTTTTCTGCAATTTCGGAAAGGTAGCGGGACCTCCGTGCCGGGATGATGTAGATTTTTTCGCTCATTTCCTCGGGCGCGTGGAAGCTGGATTGGAAAGCGCCACCTGTTTTTTCAGCCAGAAGGGACATTAGCCTGGCATATAGCAGATTGGTGCCCGGGTCGTTGAACTGGGAGGCGATGGTTCCCACCACGGGCATGTCTTCCAGGGGTTTTGTAAACAGCTGGTGTGCCCGCTGGTATTGCTTGCGCACATCGCGCAGAGCATCCTGGCTGCCCCGCTTGTCAAATTTATTGATGGCGATCAGGTCAGCAAAGTCAATCATGTCGATTTTCTCCAGCTGGGAGGCAGCGCCGAACTCAGGGGTCATCACATAGAGCGACAAATCGGAGTGGTCCACGATTTCCGTGTCCGACTGTCCGATGCCGGAGGTTTCCAGGATGATCAGGTCGTAGGCAGCGGCTTTGAGGATGTTGACGGCGGACTGCACATACCTGGACAGTGCCAGGTTGGACTGCCGGGTAGCCAGGGAACGCATGAAGACACGGTCGTTCGTCACGGTGTTCATGCGGATGCGGTCGCCGAGCAGTGCACCGCCGCTTTTTCGCTTGGAGGGGTCCACGGAGATGACGGCAATGGACTTGTCCTGGAAGTCTATGAGAAAACGGCGCATGATTTCGTCCACGAGGCTGGACTTGCCGGCACCACCGGTACCTGTGATGCCCAGCACCGGTATTTTTGTCAGGAGCGTATTTTTGTCAAAAACCGCCTGCAGCTGTGGCCACACACCTTTTTCAAAATGGTCCGGGTCATTCTCTGCGCAAGAGATGAGCCTGGCGACCGACACGGGATCCCGGTGGGCAAACTTCTGCACCTCGCCGTTCAGGTTCACGCCGGTGGGGAAGTCGCAGCGCTGCAGCAGGTCGTTGATCATGCCCTGCAGGCCCATGCGGCGTCCGTCGTCGGGGGAGTAAATCCGGGAGATGCCATAGTCGTGCAGCTCCTGGATTTCGGAGGGCAGGATGGTGCCACCGCCACCGCCGAATATTTTGATGTGGCCGGCCCCTCGCTCCCGGAGCAGGTCGTGCATGTATTTGAAAAACTCGATGTGGCCACCCTGGTAGCTGGTCACGGCAATGCCCTGGACATCCTCCTGGATGGCGGTGTTGACGATTTCACGGGCAGAGCGGTTGTGTCCCAGGTGGATGACTTCGGCGCCGGTGGCCTGCATGATGCGGCGCATGATGTTGATAGCGGCATCGTGGCCGTCAAAAAGGCTGGCAGCCGTCACGATGCGGATTTTGTGATTGGGCTGATAGGGCAGTACTTCCTGCATGGCTTTAATTTGGTTTTACTGATTTGATGGGGGCTGGTTAGGTATTGGCTGATACTGGTTGATGGCACGCTTTCCCATGGTACGGGGTTCGCCTGAAAGTAACGCTGATGCCAGCCCCGTTTTTCCAGGAAAGGGCGTTAGGCGGATGAGCCCCGCGCCCTTTTCTGCAGGCCCCCCGCTGCGGCTTCTTTTTCCTTCAATTTACGGGTCAAAACCGCCTGTCTGGACTGCTTCTCAAAAAACAAAAATACAACTTTTGGAGACCAAGTCAAAGCAGCAGAAGTGCTACTTCTTTACCACAGTCACAACCTGATCGTAGCTGAGCCCGGTGAAAATACCCACACCGCCGCTGACATTCGATACGATGCCACTGGGCTGACCGAAGGGGTTGCCGTTGGCGTTGACAGCATTAAAGGTGCTGTTCCAAAAGTCATAATAGGCCCGGTCAATGTGGAACAGCGTATTGTAAACAGTGTCGCCCTCCTCGAACTCAAAGCTGGAGCCAAAGGCGATGGTTTTGTTATCCACAAAATCGTCATTGGTGACGAAATCCTGATCCGGAATGGAATCCAGGGAATTGACGTGCAGCATGCGACGGTAGTAATTGTTCTGCGCAGGGTCATCGGTGAGGTAGGTCAACACCCGCGCCAGGGTATCCCTTTCCAGGTCGAACTCGACGATGATGCTGTCAATGGGAACCGGGGGCAATAAGCGGGTCTTGCCAGTGATGACCTTGCCATCGGGCGTGGTAATCCTCAGCAGGAAGTCGCTGTTGTAATCTACCGGCACCGACTCCGGCAAATAATAGTTGTAAACCTTCGTCTTGTTTAAAAAATAGACGATGTCAATTTCATTGTTCAATACATACTCTTTTCCCGCATGGGAAATGACCACCTCCGCGCTGTCCACCAGGATGCTCGACACGAATTCCGAGGGATCCTCCGGGAAAGGCTCGAAATAGGGAACACTGCGACTGAGGGCCAGCCGGAAATGTTCGCCCGGCTCCAGGTAGCACTCAATCACGTACTGGGATTCGTAAAAAGGCAGTTCCAGGTCAATTTCTTTTTCCAGGTTGCCGCAGGCGGTTAGGATTGAAACCGAAAAAATAGATAATATAATGATATATAATTTCATGATTTAAATCTTTAGTGCTGAGGGTGGTTAAAATTTGAAATTCCAGGTCAGGGAGCCGATGATGGGGAACAGCGACACCTGCTTGGCGGCCAGGCCGGTCGGAATGGCCAGCGGGTTGATCTCGGGGTCAGTTCCCTCCGCGTACTCGGGCTCAATGAAAAGGAAAAAGGCGTTCCGGCGATTGGTGACATTGAAAAAGCTCAGCGTCAGGTCGCTCTCGCCCCATTTTGGGAAAAACTTACAGACGATGCCGAGGTCAGCCCGGAAGAAGTAGGGCAGGCGAAAAGAATTTCGCTCGCCGTAAACGGGAACAATGGGCTGGAAGTCGGCGCCGTAAACATCCTGGAAGGAAAAGCGCCCCACCGGCAGCCAGGTCCGGTCGCCACTGCCATAAACCGCGGTGCCGGAGATGGTAAAGCGCTTCCCGAGGTCGTACATGAGCACCACGGATAGATCATGGCGGCGGTCGTAGCGGGGGAAAAAAGAGGTTCCTGCCCCACTGAACAGCTTGCCCTCACTGACTGGCTGGAAATCCCTGCGCCTGATGATGGCAAAGGTGTAGCCAACCCAGCCCCTCAGTTGCCCCTCCTGCTTCTCGATGCTCCATTCCATGCCGTAGCCATAGCCATTTCCGATGGCAAATTCTTCCTCGAGATTTTTATTGGCAAAAAGTTGCGCCCCGTCCACAAAATCAACCTGCCGCTGCAGCCATTTTATATAATATTCATTGGTGACCATGTATTTATCACCCAGCAACTTCTCAATGCCTATGGCAATCTGGTCGGAGAACTGGGGCTTGATGCGGCGGGTGGCCGGATACCAGATGTCGGTAGGGAGGGCGATGCCGGAAGTGGAGACGAGGTGGAGGTACTGGTACATCCTGGCATAGCTCGCCTTGAGGGAGAGTCCCTGGTTGACCGTGTAAAGTGCAGCCATGCGAGGCTCTATGCCTCCGAAGAGGCGGCCGTCGTTGGCGAAGGCCGAGAGGCGGAGCCCTGCATTTATCTTCAAGTCCTTGCCGAAGCTCATCTCATCGCCGAGGTAACCGCTGAAAGAATAGGCCATGAAGTCATCCCCGCCGGAGAAAGATACCGCGCCGTCATCGCTGCCTGCCTTGAGGCGGCCCACACCAAAGGCATGGCGGGTGACATTGCCGCCGTAACGAAGCGTATGGCGGTTGTTCAGGGCGTAATAGAAATCCGACTTGAGATTCAGATCCTGTACATCGGAGCCCACGTTAAAGGAAAAGCCGGTGACCTTAGTCTCTATATTATAATTGTAATCAGAGTAGGTGAGCGTGAGATTGTGAAACAGCTTGGGCGAAAAGACGTGGTTCCAGCGGGCCGTACCGGTGGCATTTCCCCAGAAAAAACTGAAGTCGAAGAAGTCGCCGTTGAATCCAAAGACATCCCTGCCGAAGTAGCCGCTGAGGAAGAGGCGATCCTTGTCGCTCAGGGTAAAATTCACCTTGGCGTTGAGGTCATAGAAGTAATAGTCCGGGATGGGGTTGAAATCCGGATTGTCGGCATTGGACTTGTTGACCTGGCGGGTGATGATGTCGGCATAGGTCCGCCTGCCGGAGACGATGAAGGAAGATTTTCCCTTTTCAATGGGTCCCTCGAGTGTCAGACGGGAAGTGATCAGGCCAATGCCGCCGGTTCCTGCGAACCGCTGGTCGTTGCCGTCTTTCATGCGAACGTCAATGACGGAAGAGAGCCGGCCGCCGTATTGCGCCGGGAAACCACCTTTGTATAGCTTCAGGTCTTTGACGGCATCGGTGTTGAAGGTACTGAAGAATCCGAAAAGGTGGTTGGCGTTGTAAACGACGGCTTCATCGAGGACGATGAGGTTCTGGTCGCCGCCGCCACCCCGGACATAAAGACCAGTGTTGCCTTCCGAGCCGGAGGGGATACCGGGTTTCAGCTGGATGGTCTTCAGGATGTCAGTTTCGCCGAGCAGGGCTGGGATGACTTTCACCTCGCGGGTGGAGATTTCCTCCACGCTCATCTCGGTAGAGTTCATTTGCTCCTGGAAAGAGTTGGCTTTGACCACTACTTCCTGGAGTTGTATGCCGACGCCCAGGCGGGCATTGAGCGTCTGGTTTTTATCGGGTAGCACTTTCAGTACGACGGATTGGAATCCGACATAGCTGAATTCGATGGCCAGGGAATCCTTTCCCGCGGGAATCGAGAGCGAATAGAAACCGTATTCGTTGGTGGTGGCTCCGTTGCCGGAGGATAGTTCAATGACGGTGGCCCCAATGAGCGTCTCGCCATTGCTGTCATCCCGGACGTTCCCGCTGATGGTGATGGAGTTTTGCGCATTGAGCACATTGGCGAAGGCGGCAGCCATCAGCAGTATGCCCAGGATTTTTTTCCTTAACATTATTATCGGATGTTTAATTTACTTGTTGTCCGGAGAAGTTTGGCTTGTAGCGGCCGCCGGCATATCAGACCTGTTGCCGGCAACGCGTACTTTTGTCATGGCCTCGGCCATCAGTGACAACAGGAAAGAATAACAGGCCTTGGGTGCATTTGTTCTTTGCAGAGATGCATACAGCTTGAATTTTCTACTAATGATTGCCGTATGCAAACCAAGTGCGGGAAAAGGCAGACAAAGGAGGCCGACAGACCCTTTGAAGTTGAAACCTTGGGAAAAAAAAACAGTAAACAAGTTTGGGAGCAACTTTATACTGCCAAATTACTGTTCATATCCTGGGAGTGCCCGCCTTGACCATGCAAATAGCCACCAAATACTTTATTTTAAATAAGTAATTGATTATCAATTGATTAAAATAAAAACAACTTTCGGTCACGCAATAGCAGAAACTTCAAAGAAAAACACTGGCATCCTTCCATATAAATCATCAATTTATGCATGCAACAGAGGTATTTGCACCGGCGAGCATTGGAAACGCAGCAGTAGGATTTGACGTCATGGGACTGGCGCTCGATAAACCGGGAGATGCCATCAGCATCCGGCATTCTGACAAAGCCGGTTTGCGAATCGTGCGCATCACGGGCGATGGCGGCAAGCTGTCTATGGATCCACAGCGCAACACAGCTGGCGTTGCAGCGCTGCGCTTGTTGGAGCACTTGGGAGAAACAGGCCTCGGCATCGACATGGAGTTGCACAAGCGCATGCCCGTGGGCAGCGGTCTGGGCAGCAGTGCCGCCAGCGCCGTTGCAGGTGCCTTTGCCGTCAACGAGCTGCTGGGACGACCGCTGGAGAAAAAAGAACTGCTTCCGTTTGCCCTGCAGGGTGAATTCCTTGCCTCCGGTGGCATGCACGCCGACAATGTAGCCCCTTGCCTGCTGGGCGGCTTCCTGCTTATCCGCGACCATGCGACACTCGACATACAGCGGCTACCTATACCTGCGGACATGCATGCCACCGTCATCTATCCCCATGTGGAGGTACTGACAAAAGAAGCCCGCAGCATACTGAGCCCAACTGTGCCCCTGCGCAATTTTGTCGAGCAAAACGCCAACCTCGGAGCCTTCATCATTGGCATGTACAACAGTGATTCGGAACTCCTGAAAAGGTCCCTGCAGGATGTCGTCATAGAACCACAGCGCGCCAGGCTGATTCCCCGTTTCTACGAGGTAAAAGAAGCAGCCCTCAATGCAGGAGCCCTGGGTTGCAGCATTTCCGGCTCCGGCCCCTCCATCTTTGCCCTGAGCATGGACCGGCACACAGCGGAAACCATCGGGGAAGCCATGCAGCGGGCTTATGCCGGGACGGGGATTGAAAACGAAGTGTTCATTTCTTCAATCAACCAGCAGGGAGCCACTGTATTGTAAAGACAACAAAGACAAGTACAAATCACTTTTGAAATCCAATTTTTGCCATGCAACTGTACAGCACCAACAATAAGTCCAAATTAGTATCGCTTAGGGAAGCAGTTTTCAAAGGACTTCCCGAAGATAACGGCCTATACATGCCGGCAAACCTACAACCACTTCCAGCTTCTTTTTTCGAAGACTTGAAAAACCAGTCCTTCCAGGAAACAGCCTTTGAAGTGTGCCGACACCTGCTGGAAGGAGCCATTCCGGACCAGGACCTGGCCGGTATCATTGAAAAGTCCGTCACTTTCCCGGCGCCTCTCGCCTGGCTGGATGAAAACACTGCCATACTGGAGCTCTTCCACGGGCCATCCCTGGCATTCAAGGATTTCGGCGCCCGTTTCATGGCACAGTTGATGAGTTACTTCAACCGCAATGAGGACCGCGAATTAGTAATCCTGGTGGCAACTTCCGGGGATACCGGCGGTGCTGTGGCAGCAGGATTTTACAAGACACCCGGCATCAGGGTTGTCATCCTCTACCCTTCTGGCAAGGTAAGCCCGCTGCAGGAAAAGCAGTTGACCACCCTGGGCGAAAACATCGAGGCCATCGAACTGGCAGGAACCTTTGACGACTGCCAGGCACTGGTCAAACAAGCCTTCCTGGACGAGGATCTCAACCGCCAAATCAGGCTGAGCTCCGCCAATTCCATCAATATTGCGCGGCTAATCCCCCAGTCTTTTTATTATTTCGAAGCATACAAGCAACTCAAAGACCCTCAAAAACCCGTTGTCTTTTCCGTCCCGAGCGGCAATTTCGGCAACCTGACAGCAGGCCTTTTCGCCCAACGCCTGGGACTTCCCGTGCACCAGTTCATAGCCGCCACTAACATCAACGACGTCGTGCCAGAATACCTGTACAGCGGCGAATACAGCCCGAGAACCTCTACCCCTACCCTTTCCAACGCCATGGACGTGGGAAACCCCTCCAACTTCGCCCGCATGTTAAACCTCTATGGTTCCACGTGGAACATTATGAAGAAGAATATCTGTGGATATTCATTTGACGACGTGTCAACAAGAATAGCCATCCGAGAGGTGCAAAAGAAGCACAACTACACCATAGACCCCCATGGCGCCGTGGGCTATCTCGCACTCAGGCTCTACCAAAGGTCAAACCCGGATCACTGCGGCATCATCCTGGAAACCGCCCACCCTGCCAAATTCCTGGAATCCATGGAGGAAATACTACAAAAGAAAATCAACATACCGGAACGACTGGCCGAATTGGAGCAAAAAGAAAAGAAATCAGTGCAAATGAGGGTTGATTTTCCAGACTTCAAAGCCTGGTTGTACGCGAATCACGGAAGTCGAGGCTAATTAAGTGGCGCAGGTTGTTCACTAAAACAACAATACCCTGTTGATGTTCCACGTGGAACATCAACAGGGCATTGTTGTTTTAGGCGTCTACAACAGGCGTTTAAAGGCGGTTTATTGTGGACCCGGAAGCCTCGTCCTTGATGGATTGCTGGAACAGGTAAGTGGAATTGGAACTATGTTAAAAGAAACCCGAAGCCCTACCCGGTTGTCAAAACACTGCCAGGGCTGACTCATTGATCAAATCGCACCGTGACCTGAAAAGCGTTTTCCTGGGAAAGAAACGGAATTCGCTGGTAGCTTTCGATAGAATACCCGGCTTCAGGGTCATAATCGAGCTGTTGACGACTGTCCGCTATACTGCTGTGCATGGCACTTTGAATTGTGATTTTTCGAACTTGGTCATCTATGAAATCAACGGAGATCTGCCTTATTTGCAGCTTTTCATCCAAGGCTGCATAAACAAGTCCCGCCAACTGCCGATTCCTGTTAAAAAGGCTGTCAACTGAATATTTGTCCGACCAGGCCGGTTTATTGATGTCGGCATTTATAAAGACGGTCAACTCCTTCTCAAAATCCGGGGCTGCAATGACACGTTTCTCCCGCACGCCGTTTACCTCGGTCGTCTTCGTGACACTGGAGATGGTAGCGAGCCGCTTCAGTTCCTGCCGGAAATATCCCTTGATATCAAAGTACAACAGCTTTTCAAAAGGCTTGTCTGTTGATACTGCCGGGCTATCAGGCGAACAACCAGTAAGAATAGCCGCGGCAGGTAGCAGGCAGGCTGTCAGGAATATCACAAGAGATGGAAGGCGGCTACGCCGGTTGTGTATCATGAATGTGTTTTTTTTTAGAATAACTTCTCTCAGGCAGAGGCAGCTACCAGTACCTCGCCATCCATTTCAGGTGCGGAAGCCAGGCCCATGATGGAAAGGATGGTGGGAGCAATATCGCCCAGCTTCCCGTCCTTCAGCCGAATGGATGCATGGTCTTTGCCCACGTAAACGCAGGGAACCGGATTCATGCTATGTGCAGTGTTTGGCGTGCCGTCCTCGTTGATGAGATAATCGGAATTGCCGTGGTCGGCAATGACCAGGGCAGAATAGCCGTTGTCGAGCAGGGTGTCGAGCAAGCGGCCCAGGCAGGTGTCCACCGTCTCAGCAGCCTTGATGGCGGCTTCCCAGACGCCGGTGTGTCCGACCATATCCGCGTTGGCGTAGTTCAGACAAATGAAATCTGGATGGCGGGAGTTGATATCAGCAATAATCGCATCGGTGATTTCCACAGCGCTCATCTCCGGCTGCAGGTCATAGGTGGCTACTTTGGGGGAGGGAATCATGATGCGATGCTCTCCCGGGAAAGGCTCTTCCCGACCACCTGAGAAAAAGAAAGTCACATGCGGGTACTTTTCCGTTTCTGCGATGCGGACCTGCGTGAGGTTGTTTTTGGAAATAACCTCTCCCAGGGTATTGGTCAGATTGTCTTTTTCAAAAATCACTTTGACATTCTGGAAGCTCTCGTCGTAGCGGGTCATCGTCACGTAGTGCAAATCCAGTTTCTTCATTCCGAAATCAGGCATGTCCTGCTGTGTGAGCACGGCGGAAATTTCCCTCGGACGGTCGGTGCGGAAGTTATAGCAAATCAGCACGTCGCCGTCTGCAATCCTGGCCAATGGCTGCCCGTCTTTATCCGTGCACACAATGGGCTTCAGAAATTCATCGGTCTCTCCTGCTGCATAGCGTTCCTGCA
Organism: Bacteroidota bacterium; assembly: GCA_041159285.1. Classification (GTDB taxonomy): domain Bacteria; phylum Bacteroidota; class Bacteroidia; order Chitinophagales; family Saprospiraceae; genus UBA6168. The sequence continues at coordinate 16,146 of JBEAYO010000013.1, forward strand.
CCACTGCGATGGGATTCTCCGTGGGCTCGCCCTGTCCGTTCACAAGAAGGTCATAGGCCACCTTTACGCGCTCCCAGCGCTTGTCGCGGTCCATGGCGTAATAGCGGCCCACCACTGTTGACAATCTAATATGTTGATTATCAATATTTTGAGTCAATTTTTCCAAAAAAGACACCCCGCTTTTCGGATCTGTGTCGCGACCGTCCATGAAGGCATGGATGAACACCTTGCGAAGGCCTTGTTCCTGTGCGGCCTGGCAGAGTGCGATCAGGTGGTCGATGTGGGAATGGACACCGCCATCGGAGAGCAAGCCGATGAAGTGGACAGCCCTGTCGTTGTTCCTGGCGAGCTGGAATGCCTCTTGCAGCACGGGGTGTTGCTGGAGCTCCTTTTCACGGATGGCCTTGTTGATGCGGGCCAGTTCCTGATAGACGATTCTGCCGGCGCCGATGTTGAGATGACCCACCTCGGAGTTGCCCATTTGTCCTTCTGGCAATCCGACCATTTCACCAAAGGTGGTGAGCTCGGAGTGAGGGTATTTTTTGTGGAGGTTGTCCATGACCGGGGTATTGGCATGGGCGATGGCATCGGCGTCGTAGTTCTTGCCCAGACCCCAGCCATCGAGAATGATCAGTGCGCAGCGGGTTTTGCTCATAACGGGAAAGTGGTTTGCTGTTGATTAAAACGGCTATCCGGAAAGGGTGCCACAAAAGTAGAAACTTTTGAGACGCCAACGATTCCGTATTGGCGAACGGTTTTAAAATTTTCAGGAACTGCTCACAGGCACTCCTTGGCTTCCTTTCGAAAGCCACCAATTATAAAAGGCCGCGGCAGGGTAAAAGGTTCAAGGGCAGCGCGATGCCCGGCAACTTTCTGTACCGGCATGGGCAAGAGTGGATTTTCTTTTAGCGGACATCGGATTCTCTGCAAAGGGAATCTCCTCCAAAAAAAGAGGGCAGCATCAAGGGATACACGTCCGTATTGCATACACGGAAAACGAGTTGCTACTCGACGACCCCTCACCTCCCGGAAAGGGTGGTCGCCGGTGCGCTTAGGCGCGCCGGCGACCACCGGAGTTGTGTAAAAAGTCATCGGAGTGCGGGGCTCCTCTTTGAAAAGGGCGCGGGACGCAGCCCGTGCCCTTTCCGGAAGTCGGGCAGCACCGGCGGAACGGATTATCGGGTCATTTGAAACAGCCGCCCTTTCTGGCAAGCAAACAGCACCGGCCGCCCCCCTTTAATTTTGAGGTGATTCTGAAAAAATGGCACTGGAACTAATATGTTTGTATTTTTGTTCGTTTGTATGGAGTTCATAGGTAAAATGTCTCTTTTACTTAGGCATCCAC
>JBEAYO010000014.1:0-17413 GCA_041159285.1 Bacteroidota bacterium
GATCCGCCGGCCGCCCCGCGGGGATGGGGTTTCAGGGCGCGGGGCAAAGCCCCGCGCCCTTTCCGGGAGGCCAGCGGCATCTGCAAGAGGAGCTAAACAGTTACAAATTAAATTATATTATGACCGCTACTACACGTTCAAGGATACTGCTAGTCGAGGATGATAAGAATTTTGGAGACGTGCTCTGCTCCTACCTGGAGATGAACGATTACGACGTCACCCTGGCCAACGATGGCATCAAGGGCATGGAGCACTACAATTCCGGGGAGTATGACCTTTGCATCCTGGATGTGATGATGCCCAGAAAAGATGGCTTCACCCTGGCCCGGGAAATCAGGGAAAAAGACAGCTCCATGCCCATTATCTTCCTCACTGCCAAAACCCTCAAGGAAGACATTCTCCAGGGGTTTAAAATCGGAGCAGATGACTATATCACCAAGCCTTTCAATTCAGAGGAGTTGCTGCTGCGCATCCAGGCCATCCTAAAACGCACAAGACCAAAAGAAGAGTCGTCAGAGTCGGAGCCCCGGGAGTTCAACATCGGCAAGTACCATTTTAATTACCCCTTGCGCATTCTGACTTATGACAAAGACGGCCCGGCAGAGGAGAAGTACAAACTCTCGCCCAAGGAGGCACAATTGCTCCGCATGTTCACCCTGCGCATAAACGACGTGCTGACGAGAAACGAAGCGCTCACCAAAATATGGGGGGAGGACAATTACTTCACGGCGCGCAGCATGGATGTTTTTGTGACAAAGCTGAGGAAGTACTTGAAAAATGACGAGAACCTCGAAATTGTCAACATTCACGGAAACGGCTTTCAACTGCTGGAGAAAGACAAGGCAATCTGAACGGGCGCCACATTACCATAATTCATTTTCAGCATGATCAAATACTACTCCGTCAACGGAAAACTCACACCGCGGGAAGATGCCGTGCTTCAAGTGACCGACCTCGCCATTCTGCGAGGGTACGGCATGTTTGACTTTTTTCTGGCGAGGCAGGGGCATCCCCTCTTCCTCGACGATTACCTAGACCGCTTCATGCGCTCTGCGCAGTTGCTGCGCCTGAATATCCCTTTTTCAAGACAAGCGCTCAAGGAGCAAATCCTGGAGATGATAAAAGCCAACGGAACCCCGGATGCAGGTCTAAAACTGGTGCTCACCGGCGGCTACTCTGAAGACGGCTACAGCCCTGCGGCTACGCCGAACCTGGTCATTATTCAGTCCGAGCTCCCGAACTACCCAGTCTCAAAGTACGAAGATGGCGTAAAGCTCATGGGCTGTGAATACCATAGGACCATCCCCACCGCCAAAACCATCAACTATATCATGGGGGTCTATATGCTGCCCGACATGCTGGCGGCGGGAGCGGAAGATGTGCTCTTTCACTTCGGGGGACTGGTCTATGAGACAACCCGGGCCAACTTCTTCATCGTGAAGGAGGATGACACCATTGTGACCGCAGGTGCGGGCGTCCTCGCCGGTGTGACCCGGAAGAAGACCCTGGAGGTGGCGCGACGCCACTACCGCGTGGAAGAACGCGAACTGTCAGTGGAAGAAATGAAATCCGCCAGGGAGGCCTTTATCACCAGCAGCACAAAAAACATCATGCCCGTCGTGCAGGTGGACGAGGACCGCATCGGCAATGGGAAGCCCGGCAGGGTGACGCAGCACCTGATGGACGTGCTCGGCGCAGAAATCAGTCGCTACCTCGAGGCAGCAACTCACTGACCACCGGCAGCCGTCGTGTCTGTCGACGGCATTGCTCCTTCCTCTTCCTCCATGAAATCTTCTGGTGCAGGAGCCGGCGCCTCTCCGATCGTCTGCATGATATCCGGACAAGCCTTGCGAAGTGCCTCCATGGCCTTGGCCTCTTCTTCCCCTTCGAAACGGCCGTGCTTTTCTTCCAGCGCAGTGAAACAGGCCTGCCCTTCCTGGTCCAGCTTTTGGCCTTCTTCCAGCAAGGCTTGCATGGTCTCATCGCTTTCGCCCGCAGTCATCATCTTCATGAACTTCTCCTGAAACTCGTGCATGGGGCGCATGCAGATGCAAAAATCTTCTGCAAAAGCCGCATACTTGTCCTTTCCCGAGCAACCTGCAAGGGAAAGCACTGCAATTCCCGACAGGAGATAAATGGATTTTTTCATTTCATTGTTTTTGTTCCCGCTTTGGCGGGAGATTCGGAATATATTGAATTTGCGTCAATCCCGAGACAAAGGAAGCAAATAGAGCGCTTACTACCACCACCGAGGGCAGAATTTTTATGACACAGTGGAATTTATGGGATGAAAGCCCCGCGATTTGCAACATGCTTGCAAAAATTGACCGCAAGCACATAAATTTGTGATATGAGTCATAAATCTCCAAATGAGCGAATCCTTTTCGGACTGAAAGTAAAGCAATTGCGGCAGCAACAACAATTGAACTTTGCCGAACTCGGAAAGAAAACAGGCCTGTCCGTCTCCTACCTCAATGAAATTGAAAAGGGGAAAAAATATCCCCGGCCGGAAAAAATGGCATTGCTGGCCAGTGCGCTGGGAGTGACGGAGGAAGCGCTTTGCCAGGGCTGGCCGGACAAGACCCTGACGCCGGTCTCCGCCCTGCTGCAGTCCAACTTCCTGAACGAACTGCCCCTCGATCTATTTGGAATGGAGCTGCAAAAAGTGGCAGAACTCATCGCCAGCTCTCCGGCCAAAGTCGGCGCTTTCATCTCCACGCTGATTGAACTCTCGCGCAACTACACCCAGACGGAGGAGCATTTCTACTTCGGTGCCCTGCGCGCCTACCTCGAGCTTCACAACAACTATTTCGAAGACCTGGAGGCCGCTGCTGAAAACTTTTTAAAAGAAAACAAACTGCCCGCAGGCAGACTCATATCCCCCGGCAGCCTGGCTGAACTGCTGGAAAGGAGATTTGGCTATCAAATCGTCAATGACGGCCTCGACCAGTACCCGGAATTATCAGGCATCCGGGCCGTATTCATTCCGGCCAAACGGAGGCTTCTGCTCAACAGCCACCTGAGCGACACGCAGAAGTCCTTTCAACTGGGCAAGGAAATCGGCTTCAACTATCTCCAACTCTGCGAAAGGGCCAATACCGCCAAATTGCTGCGTGCCCACTCTTTTGAGGAAGCACTCAGCCACTTCAAGGCCGGCTATTTCTCTGCCGCCCTCCTGCTCAACCGCAATGCATTCAAAGCCGACCTGGAAAAATGGTTTCGCCAAACTGCCTGGAACAACGGCAGTTATATTTTCCAACTGATGGAACAATATCAGGCTTCGCCCGAAATGCTGCTGCAACGCATGACCAATCTCCTGCCCGCTTTTTTCGGCCTTGAAAAATTGTTCATCCTCCGGTTCATCCACACGCCTGCCCCGGAGGGCGACCGTTTCAAGATTGACAAGGAGTTGCGCCTGCAGCGCGGCAACGAGCCGGCCTTCCACACCCTGCATGAGCATTACTGCAGGCGCTGGCAGTCCATCTCGCTCCTGCAGCAATTGCAGCAACTGCATCCCAGGCCCGAATTGATGGTGCGGGCTCAGCGCGCTGTATTCGTGGAATCAGGGGAGGAATACCTCTGCATCACCATCGTGAGCCCGGGCTATCCGTCGCCTGAGCACAACGTCAGCCTGACCATCGGCATCCTGGTGAATGAAGAACTGAGAAAAAAAGTGCTTTTCTGGGAGGATCCCGCCATTGAAATCCGAGCGGTCAACGTGACCTGTGAACGGTGCCCGCTCAACAATTGCGCCGAGCGGGCGGCGGCGCCTACCGTGGTGGAAGCCAGGGAAAGGCGCCGCAGGTTGCAGCAGCTCCTGCGCGAAATCGAGGCGCTGTAGGCGCGCGCCTTTCTCAGTTGGTGACAACCCTCATGAAGTCTTCTGCCGCCAGCAGGGTCTCCCCTGTGAAATGCAGGGAGGGCTTCAGCCGCTGCCGGTGAATCTTCAGGGCCTTTTCGTCTTTTTGCAGGAACTTGTACAAAGTGCGCATTACCTTGAAGTAGCGGTCGATGTCGTTCACCCTCGGCACATCCCGGGCTCCCAGCAACTGCATCAACTTCCGGAAGCTGTCAAAATCGTATGGCGCATATTGGGCAGGATAACGCCAGGAAAGATACAGCGACACCATCTGGTAGTCGTCGTCGTGGTAGTGGCTGTTATCCACTGAGCGGGGATGCGTTTCCTTGTATTCCCGCAGCAACTCGTCGCAGTGGAAAACAAAGCGATCGGCCCGGCCTTCCACCTCCCTGCTTTCGTTGAACAAGTCCTTGAATGCATACCGGACAAATTCGCTGTTCAGGGCTGAGAATTTCAGCATCATGTCGCGGGGCTCGTAATTTTCGCGCTTCCACAAGCGCCGGGACGTCGCGTTTTGAAGGCAGCGCTCGTACATGCCTTTGAAGTCGGCAGCCTCCTCGTCCCAGTTTTCCTGAAAGTGCAGGGGCACTTCCCATTTCCAGTAGGGGTTGTAGCCCGGGTTGGCAATCAGGAAGTTCGCGTAGGCCGCTATGGCCTCGCTTAGTTTTTGCAGATTCATGGCAGCGGTTGTTTTAATTTGGTGCTTGCGGCAAGCCGGAAACATGAAAAGAAGTATTTTTTGTAAAAATAATATAAAAAACCTGCCACCTAATGCACATATTTGCAGTAACAGTTAGGGGGTGTATCCAGTTTAAATAAGGCGATAGCAGGAGCCGACGGATTGTTGTGAAAGGTGTTTCGCGTAGCCTGACTTTCGCGCGCACATACATTGCGAAACCCAAGACGTCCCGGACAAAACATGAAAATTGCTCAAATAACTGACCTGCATGTATCGGTGGACAACGCCAACAGCTTTGGCGTTGACGTCAGGAAAAACTTCCTCGATATTTTGCAGGCCGCCCGGGAGTCATCCCCCGATTTGATGGTGCTGACGGGAGACCTCTGTTTCGACCAGGCCGATGCAGCCGTTTACAGCTGGATAAAATCCTGCCTGGACAACACCGGGGTGCCCTATGCCGTTATCGGCGGCAACCACGACGAATCGTCAGCACTGGCTCGCGTCTTTCAAACGGAGCATTTGCTGAGGGCAGGAGAACTCTATTTTCACCTGCGCATCAGGGAGCATGAGCTTTTCTTTCTTGAAACCTCCCGAGGGTTTGTCTCGCCGCAGCAGCTGAAATGGCTGGAGCAAGAACTGTCAGGACTGGACCGGGAGGTCGTCGTATTCATGCACCATCCTCCGCTCATCGGCGGAGTGCGGTATATGGACCTGCATTATCCCCTTCAAAACATGGGGGACATCCAGGCGCTGTTTCATGATTTCCCCCATGCCGTGTCCGTGTTTTGCGGCCATTACCACACTGAGAAAACCCTGCACTGCCGAAACCTCGCCGTCCACATTACCCCTTCCACCTATTTTCAGATTGACTGGCGGCAGGAAAAATTCAGGGTGGACCACCTGCGGATTGCCTTCCGCGAGATCCTGCTGCGCCAGGACGGTGCAATTGAAAGCACTGTGGTGTACCGGGATGGGAACAGCATAGTTTCTCCTTAACCAATAAATGAACAGTAAATGCTATTATCTTCAAAACTTCCGCATGTGGGCACCAGTATTTTTACTGTCATGTCGGCGCTGGCAACCGAACACAAGGCCATCAACCTTGCCCAGGGATTTCCCGACTTCGACTGTTCTGACAAGTTAAAGGGGCTGGTCGAAAAATACATGCGGCTCGGCCACAACCAATATGCTCCCATGCCTGGCGCGCCGGCCCTGCGCAACCGCATCGCCTCCAAGGTAGAAGGCCTCTATGGCATCAAAGTCAACCCCGAAACGGAAATCACCATTACCTCCGGCGCCACCCAGGCCATCTACTGCGCGATCTCCAGCTTTGTCAGGCCCGATGACGAAGTGATCATCATCGAGCCGGCCTATGATTGCTATCGTCCAGCAGTAGAAATAAACGGGGGACTTCCCGTGGTTTACGAAATGGAGGCCCCCGACTACCGCGTGGACTGGCGGATGCTGGAAAGGCTGATTTCCTGGAAAACGCGCATGATCATCGTCAATACGCCCCACAATCCCACCGGCAAGATTTTCCGTCGTTCCGACTGGGAGGCCTTGCAGCGCATCGCTGAAAACCGCGACATCCTGGTCGTATCCGATGAGGCTTACGAGCACATTGTCTTTGACAACCAAAAGCACCTCAGCCTGTTGGAGCACCCCAAGTTGTATGAACGGGGCATGTCCATCTTTTCCTTTGGCAAGACCCTGCACACGACTGGATGGAAACTGGGCTGCATCGTGGCGTCGCCGGCGCTCACCAGGGAGTTTCGCAAGGTGCACCAGTTCAACGTCTTTGCCGTCAACACCCCCATGCAGCACGCGGTGGCAGACTACCTTGAAGACGCCGGGGAGTACCTGGCACTGAACGCGCTGTTTGAGAAAAAGCGAGACTTTCTGCTCTCTGTCATGGAGGGTTCCCGCTTTAAGCCCATCAAAAGCGAGGGTTCTTATTTCCAGTTGTTTGACTATTCTGCCATCAGCGACGAGCCGGACACAGTATTTGCCCGCCGGATGACCACGGAGTTCGGCGTCGCGGCCATTCCGGTATCCGTTTTTTACTCGGCAAAGCGCGATGACAAGGTCATCAGGCTTTGTTTTGCCAAAAAGGAGGAGACCATGGAAAAAGCAGGAGCACTTCTAAGGAAAATCTAATTTCCCGGAATTGCTAATGTGTTGTATGTCAATTGCAATTTTGTAACTTTAGGCCTTACTAGAATTCCGCAAAAAACCTGTTGTAACACAAAGACTCTAATCCATCCATAAAAAGCAAACAAACATGACGAGCAATCAACGGCCCTGGCTGCAGCACTACACTAAAGGCGTGCCGGCCAATATCGACGAAAACGCCTATCCCTCCATCGTTGCGCTGCTGGAAGATACATTTGCCAAGTTTTCCAGCCTTCCGGCGTTCACCTGCATGGGCAAACCCATGACCTTTGGGGAAGTGGACCAGCTGTCAAAGCAATTCGGAGCATACCTCCATTCCCGCGGACTGGAACCAGGCGACAAAATCGCCCTCATGATGCCCAACATGCTGCAATACCCCATCGCCATGTTTGGCTGCCTCAGGGCCGGCCTGGTCATCGTCAATACCAACCCGCTCTACACCCCCCGGGAGATGCGCCACCAGTTTACCGATGCCGGTGTGAAAGCCATCGTCATCTGCGAAAACTTCGCTTCCAACCTCCAGCAAATACTGCCGGACACACAGATCAAGACCATCATACTCACCAGCATCGGTGAAATGCTTGGTTTCCCTAAGAGCGCCATCGTCAATTTCGTGGTGCGAAAAGTCAAGAAAATGGTGCCGAAGTTCCAGTTGCCCAACACGGTCACCTTCCGGGAAGCCCTGGCACAAGGCAAAAAATTCAGCATCAAACCCTTTCAGTCCGATGCCCAGGACGTCATCATGCTTCAATACACGGGCGGCACGACCGGGGTCTCCAAGGGAGCCATGCTCACCAACCAGAACCTGGTGGCCAACATGATGCAGATCCGCGCCATCGGTGCCACTGCCTTCAAGGAAGGGAAGGAGGTCGCCCTCTCTCCCCTGCCGCTGTACCACATCTTTGCCTTCTCGGTGAACTGCCTGGCGCTGTTCAGCCTTGGCGCCCTGACCATCCTCGTGGTCAATGCACGGGACCTGCCCTCTGTCATCAAGGAGTTCAGGCAGCACAAGATCACCTGCATGACCGGCGTCAACACGCTGTTCAATGCGCTGTTGAACCATCCCGACTTCGCCGGCCTCGACTTCAGCGAGCTGAAGTTCGGACTTGGTGGCGGCATGGCCGTTCAGAAGGCCGTGGCGGAGCGCTGGCAAAAGGTCACCGGCAAGCCGCTGGTGGAGGGCTTTGGCATGACTGAATGCGCTCCCGTGGCCAGCGTCAATCCCCTCGACGGCTCTGGAAAACTCGGCAGCATCGGCATGCCGGTGCCTTCCACCGAGATGCGCATCGTGGACGACAATGGACAGCCGGTGCCTGTCGGCACGGTCGGCGAAATCCAGGTCAAGGGCCCGCAGGTGATGAAGGGTTATTACAACCGGCCGGAGGCAACCACCCAGACCATCAAAGACGGCTGGCTCTGCACCGGCGATATCGGCTTGATGCACGAGGACGGCTATTTCCAGATCGTGGACCGCAAGAAGGATATGATCCTGGTGTCCGGCTTCAATGTCTATCCCAACGAAATTGAAGATGTGGTGATCACGCATCCCAAGGTGCTGGAGTGTGCGGCCGTCGGCGTGCCCGATGAGAAGTCGGGCGAGTTGGTGAAGCTGTTCGTGGTCAAGAAGGATCCCTCGCTGACGGAGGCCGAGGTGCTGGAGCACTGCCGCAAGGACCTGACCAACTACAAGGTGCCTCGCTTCGTCGAGTTCCGCAAGGAACTTCCCAAGACCAACGTGGGGAAAATCCTGCGGCGGGAACTGCGCGATGAAAAGGCTTGAGGCGAGGCAGTCGGTCGAAATTCAAATCAATTGAAAAAAAGGTGACTGTTTAGCACCCCTTGCAGCTGCCGCTTGCCTTCCAGAAAGGGCGGTCTGCGGCGCGCCGAAACCCGCCCCACACCCCCCAGGGGCGGTGTAAAAAGTCCCCTGGGCACAGTACCCCTCTTTGAAAAGGGCGCGGGGCTGCGCCGGGCGCCCTTTCCGGAAGCCGTGCGGCACCGGCGAAACCAGCCGCAAGGACTTTTTACACAACCCCAGGGCAACGGGCTGCGCCCAGCACCCTTTCTGGAAGACCAACGGCATCTGCAAGTGCTAAACAGTTACAAAAAAAAGAACCCTTTGAGGATTTGTCATCCGCAAAGGGTTTATTTTTTGTTGGCCCATAAGGATTCGAACCTTAACAGACAGAACCAAAATCTGTAGTGCTACCGTTACACCATGGGCCACCGTTTGCTTTTTGAAAAAGCGAGGCAAAGGTAAGGGTATTTTAAATTTATAAAAACACTCCGATTCAATTTTTTTTACATTTTGTTGAATGTGACTAAAAACAGCAGGCCTTGCGGGGCTCGGTCAATTATCTCCCATCGCTTCCCGCAGCTCCTGGAGCACAGGCGGCAGCAGTGCAGCCAGCCTTTCGACCAGGGGGGCTGCCAGACCGGAACTGTCGCCGGATTTGGAAACTTCTTCCAGCATTTTATTGATTGATTCCAGTTCGGTGTTGCCCACAAAAGGCAGGGTAGCCTTTAGCTTGTGACAAACCCTCTGAACTTCTTCCCGGTTGCCCTCTGCGAATGATGCCTGAATGTTGTCCATGGCCGCTGGTAATTCCTCCAGCAGCATGCCCAGCATGGTTTGCTGCAGCTCCAGGTCGCCTTCGGTCATCAGTTTTAAGTAGTCAAGCTGAATATGTGCCATGGTGTGATCAGTGTAAAAGTTTTATTAAGCTAGTTGAGACATTGTATTTGAAAAGGGCGCGGGTCTGTGCCCCGCGCCCTCCCCCCCCTTTCCTGCGGCCGGCGGGCTTCGCCCGCCGGCCGCCCTTTCCGAGAGGCAAGCGGCATCCGTAAAGGGTGCTAAACAGTTACCGGATCCCCTTAATCAAACAATTGAAGCCGGATGCCGACTTGTCGTCGGTGAACCCGCCTGCCGCCGTCAAGGCACAGCACAAGACCTACTTCCGGTTCACGTGCTTCGCCACTTTGTAGTACAACTCCTCCGGTTCGAAGGGTTTTAAAATGAAATTATCCATGCGACAAGCGCTGAAGCGCTCCTCCTTTGAGATATGGGCATGCGCCGTCATCGCCAAAATGGGAATCCCCGACTTCTCCGGCGGCATTTGCCCCCGGATGTAGCTGGTAGCCTCGTACCCATCCATCACCGGCATTTGAATGTCCATCAGGACGATGTCAAAATCGCGTTGCTCCAGCAACTCAATGGCTTCCCTGCCGTTTTCCGCCGTGGCGAGCTGTAAATTCTCCCAGCGGCGCAGCAAAATTCTGGTAGCCACCAATTGATTCAGCTTGTGGTCCTCCACCAGCAATAAGCGGAAACTGGCATCCGAAGGCAGCGCTCGCTCGATTTCCTCCAGCAGGGAACCCGGCTTCACCAAGGCCTCAGCCTGCTCAAAAAACAACTCGAAGAAAAACACGGACCCCCTGCCGGGCATGCTGGTCGCTCCTATCTTTCCCCGTTGCAGCTCCACCAAATACCGGCAAATGGACAAGCCCAGGCCAGTGCCCTCGTACAGCCTGTTCTTGTGCCGCACCCGCGTGAAAGTATCAAAAATGGCCCCCAGGTCCGCTTCCGCTATTCCTATGCCGGTATCCTCTACGCTGAATTTCAGGTGGACCCCGCTTTCCGACTGCGATATTTTTTCTACAAAAATCTTCACGTGGCCTTTGTCCGTGAACTTGATGGCGTTTCCAACCAGGTTGTACAGGATCTGGTTGAGCCGCAGCTTGTCGCCCTTCAGCAGCCCGGGCACATCGAGCGCCTTGCCTGTCTGAAGGTAGATGTCCTTCTCCTGTGCCTTGTACTGCATGACGTTTACCAGCTCGCGGAGCAGGTAATCCAGGTCGAAGGGCTCGTGCCCAAATACCACTTTCCCGTTTTGCAACTCACTGATTTCCAAGATGTCATTGACCACACCAAGCAATATTCCGGAAGAGCTTTTGATGGATTCCACCAACTGGGCATGCTCCGGCGCAAGCCCGCTCTGGAGTAAGATGTTGCTCATGCCGAGAATGGCGTTCATGGGCGTCCTCATCTCATGGCTGATGCTGGCCAAAAACTGTTCCTTCATCTGCTCCTTTTGCCGGGCAAGGTCCCTGGCCTTGCGAAACTCCTCGGCCTGCCGATGGGCGGTGACATCCCGGAGCATGATGCTGTATCCCTCCAGGTCTTCGCTGATGAGGAGACTGGCCGTCACCAGGCAGTCGCGCACCTCTCCCTGTTTGTTCAAAATCTGCAGTTCAAAGTCCTGGACCGCTCCGTTTTGCTGGAGTTCTGCCAGCAACTCCTGCTGGCGTGATTCCTGTCTGCAAAGCTGCAGGACTTGCGGCAGCGCCAGCAGTTCCTCCGGATTGTACCCGAGGAGCTGGGTGGTGGCGTGGTTGAAATCCAAAATGCGCCCTTCAAGGGTGCAGATGAAGAGCGCGTCTTTCGATTTGGTAAATACTTCCTGATAGCGCTCCCGGCTCTTGATCATCTCCTGCTCCGTGAGTTTCCGCTCCGTGATGTCCTGCACAATGCCCTGAAAGAAAAAACTGCCGTCTTCCCTGTAAGTGCTGCGACACTGGATGTAGATGTAGCTAAATCCGCCTGAAACACGGTTGACCTTGAGGTCTTCCCTGTAGGTTCCCTCTTTTGCAGCAATGGTATGCGCCTGCCCCAGCAGCAAGAAGGGTCCTTTTGACAGCGTCTCGTCCCAACTGGTAAAGCGCATCTCAGGGGGGTAGCCGAAGATGTGGTAGATCTCTTCCGATGCATTGAAATGCCCTGACGCTGGATGGCATTCCCAGTGGCCGATGTTGGCGAGGCGTTGTGTTTCCTCCAGGCGCTTCAACACCTTATTGCGCTCGATGGAGAAACGAAGGGATTTTGCCAGGAGGTCGGAATCGAAGGCGCCCTTGACGAGAAAGTCCTGAGCACCCGCTTTGACAGCCCGAAGGCCCAGTTCCTTGTCTGCCAAACCGGTGAGCACGATGATGTTGTTCTGCGGGAAGCGAGAAATCAGTTTTTCAAGGGTCTCGAACCCCCTGCTGTCGGGCAAGGTCAGGTCCAGCAAAACTGCGGCAAATTCCGTTCCCGCTTCCAGGGTTTCCATTCCTGCCCCCAGGGTCGCCTTGTGCACGATCTGGCAGTTGTGCAAATCGGATTCTGCCAGGTATATCTCCACCAGGCGGGCGTCTCCCGGATTGTCCTCTATGACAAGCACTTTGCTGGCTGAGCCAATTGGCGTTGCAGTGTTCATGTTTTTTCAGGATGAAATTAAATTTCTTGCGGCAGCATTGCATAAGCAGGTAGCCCGGCAGTTGCCGCGTGGCACGTCGGAATACTAGCCCATAATGGAATAATGAGGAGGAGGGAGCTATTCGGGTGGGGGAAGTCTACTCAGCGGGGTATAAAAATGAAATTCGCGCCCTGGTCGCTCAGCACGAACAAGCAAAGATCGCCGGCATGCCCTGAATAGAGCAACTTGAAATCCTCCAGCCGGTCTGCTGAAATGATTTGCCGGGTGACAAACTCCTCGAGTGTCGAAGCATTCACTGACCAATTGCCACTTGTCTTTTCTCTATCAACGATATTTATGCCAATATCTAACAGATTCTTGTGAATGACGAAAATGGGGTAATTGGAGACATCCTGCACAACGATGGTGTCTGCAGCCTGGGCCATCAGGCTTTTAAAGGGAGAAAGTTCCTGCTCCAGCGCTTTGAAATGAGGGGACGGATCCATAGAACAGCAGTGCTTGCTCACAATAGGCCGGCGGCTGTTTGCCTGCCTGAGCCTTTGACAAGATAAAATAAAAAATCCTGTAACCAGGTTTTACCGCACAGCTACAGGATGTGTTCCGGTTTAAAACTTTGATTTTCAAATTAGTGGATTGAAAATCCAAAACCCCGGAGGATGAGGTCGGTAGCGGAGTCGAACCGCTGTACGAGGTTTTGCAGACCTCTGCCTAGCCACTCGGCCAACCGACCGTATTTAAAAACGAATGATTGCTTTTTTTAAAGCGAACGCAAAGGTAAGGACTTTCTGTTGAATAAGTCAATCCACTTTGCCAGGAAATATTATTTTTTTTAAAATTTTGCCTTGGCGAAGGGAGTGAGTCGATGCTCTTTTTTTGTCATTGTCCTCTCAACAAGAGAACTGTGCCCTGCTTTTCAACCGTCCTTCCGTCCGTTTGCACAATGCTGATTGCATATACGTACATTCCCTGCGGAAGTTTCCTTTCGCCTTTCCTTCCGTCCCAGCCTTCTTCCGGATTGTTGCTGACAAACAAGCGCTGGCCATTGCGGTCGTAAATCCTCATCTCATAGCTGCTGATGTTGCCCAGCACGATGAGGGGCTTGAACTTCTGGTTGATGCCCTCCGGCGCAAAGGCATTGGGTATGAAAATGCGCAGGCCCTGCTCTATGCACAAGGTGTTGGAGCGGCTCTTGATGCTCCTTGAACTTCCATCGGGTGCGGTCAGGGTAGCGCTTGCAACCACGTAGTAGCAGTTCTCCAGCGCGCTAATGTCGGCAGGGTCCACCACGTCTTCCCAGGTCCTGGAATCCACGCTGGTGGTGCCGAGGCTGGAAACACTGCCATTGACAGACTTGAATATTTCGTAGCTCTGCACTGCAGCATTTTCTATGTCAAGAGCGGTCCATGTCAGCAAGTTGTCTGTGGTGGAGAGAGGCTCCCCCATCAGGAAGATGGTAGACCCGTAGGTGGAGGAAGCCAGAGAGTCGCAGTCGTCCAGGGTTTGTATTTTGTAAAATAACTTGCCGCCCGCCGGCTGTCCGGCAGCGTCTTCAAAAACGACTTCCTCTGGCAGGGGGACTGGCGAAGGCTCGACGGATATGGCACTGTAGTTTACCGAATCTGTGCTGCTGAGCACCTGTACTTCCCGGATTTCGGCGTTCTGATTCCAGGCCCAGGTCACCACCGCCTGGTTGCTGGCGTTAACGCTTACGTTCACCACATACATGTCTTTGATTGCCTGGACGATGTCTGCCGTCAGGCAGATTTGGTTGGAGCGTGCCACGGCCCCGGTTCCCTGGGCTGTTGCCTGGATGAAGAGGCAGTAAACATCCCCGTCGCTCAGGTCGGGGAATTCAAACGCCGTGTCATTTTTTCCGATGGTCATGGCGGAGGTCGGGGCAGCTCCGTTTATGCCCGCCCACACCGCTTGCTGGCCAATACCGGCGGGCCAGTTATTGTAGGGGGTCCAGGAAAGGCTGATGGACTGCCTGCAGGGGTTCAGGCTGCCCTCCAGGAGGATAGTGCTGTGTTTCAGGTCAAAAATGCTTGTGTTGCCGCAGGCATCCAGAGCATTGACGAAGTAGGATTCCTGCTGGACATCCGCAGCAGCATCTGTGTCCAGGTAGGTGTTTCCTGTGTAAACCGTGTCAATGGGGACCACTCCGATGGCAGTTTCCCGGTAAACGATATAGCCGATGACCTCGGGGGAGGGGCTGGGCTGCCAGGTGACCAGCACGTCGCTGCCCTGTACTGAAACGCTCAGGATGGGGGATTTTTCCGGCGGCCGGTTGTCCAGCGTGTCGGAATTCAAAGGTATTTGTCCGGGGCAGGTGTAGTTGCTGCGAAGAAAAAAGAACCACTGCAAGCCGCCAGGGTTGGGATGAAAGTAAAAGTCTTGTGCGGGATTGGTGACGGAGCTCAGCAGTTGATAGGGGCCTGCTTCATTCTGGCTTCCCCATACCTCGTAGGCAACAAAGGGGCCGCAGTTGTTTGCCGGCAGCTCCCAGAAGAGGGTGTCGCCGCGGACGCAGAGGAAATCGGGGGCTTGTATCTGCGCTGACAAGGGCAGGACCAGCAGGATGCAGAAGAGCAGAATACCGGTTATTTTTTTCATAGGGCCTTTAAATTTTCGAAGAGCATGTTTAAGTTATTGTTGTCCCAGCGTCTTTTTGAACTTTTCTTCAAACCGCTCCATGCTGTAGATGTCCTCCAGTTGATAGACCAGGCGAAGCGAGTCACTGAAGCGTTTCTCCGTGAATGCCAGGCCAAGTCCCCGGGCATAGATTTCTGTCACCGGGTACTCCTGCTGCCAGTGTCCCTCCTGCTCGTGGTCCACCAGTTCCCTGACATTGAACAGGACGGCGGGGAACTGCTGCCCCTTGAAAACGATGCTCGTGTCTTTGAGGTACTGCCGGTTTCTGGTGAAGGAATAAACCGAGCTGTCCTGCGAGGAGGTCCACCGGACGGAGGAGAGCAATACCCCCGCAGGCATGGACACCTTGAACGGGAAGACATTGGCCTGTTCCACCATTGCCGGGATCTGGATCTTCAGGCCAGTGGCCGTGTCGGTTTCGTAGGCGATGAAGTCGGAGAGCAGCATGCCATTGTCCACTCGTTCTTCCCGGACGAATTGATCCGGGGAAAACGCATCGTCATAGGCCATGCCGATGAGGTAAGAGCGGCCTTCTTCCCGGATGGTCTTGTAGTACCAGTAGGCTTTGCGCGCTTCCGTCCCGCTGGTCACCCTGTATTCATAGACGCGGCCTTCCGACAGGCTGTCCAGGGGGAAGTAATAGGATTTGATATCCTTTTTGCCATCGTCCGGCTGGCAGGAGGCGAGGAGCAAAATCGTTGTGCTGGCGAGGAGGAACCGGGAGATGACCTTGGTCACAGGCTTTGGTTTAAATTTTGTCAAAATGTTTTTTGCAAAAATAAGATGACTTGCCGGGATTTGTTTGCACCAGGGCAAGGTGTCAGTCCAAACCGGCCACCACGATGACGATTTCCCCCTTCACGCTTTTTCCTTTGAAATACAGCAGCAGCTGCTGGAGGGTATCCGTCCGGACTTCCTCATGGACCTTGCTCAGTTCTCTGGCCACGCAGGCGGATCTTTCCTGCCCGCAATGTTCTGAGAGTTGCTCGAGGCATTTCAGCAGGCGGTTGGGCGACTCGTACAGGATGAAGGTCCCCGGCAGGTTGGCGAGGTATTGCAGGCGGGTCTGCCGGCCTTTTTTATGCGGTAAGAAGCCCTCGAAGTGGAAGCGGTCAGACGGCAGTCCGGAGGCTGCGAGCGCCGGCACAAAAGCCGTTGGCCCCGGGAGGCATTCTACGCGGATGTTTTCCCGCATGCATGCCCTCACCAGCAGGAACCCGGGATCCGAGATGCAGGGGGTACCGGCGTCCGACACCAGGGCGTACACAGCCCCTGCCTTGAGCTGTGCCACCAGGTCAGCGGTAATCTGATGCTCGTTGAAGGCATGGAAAGTGCTGAGGGGCGTCTTTATTTGAAAATGGCTGAGCAGCTTGCGGGTCACCCGGGTGTCCTCCGCCCATATCCTGTCCACTTCCTTCAGCACGCGCAGTGCCCGCAGGGTGATATCTTCCAGGTTGCCGATGGGAGTAGGTACCAGGTAAAGCATGGGGAATGAAAATGATGTTGATGAATGATCGTCTGTTGACCCTTCGACATGCTCTGTGCAGCCACCCTGCTATTCTGCCGCAGTCACGGTAAAGTGATAGGTTTCCATGATCAGGTTGGCCAGCAGCTTCTTGCAGGCTTCGTCCACGACGGCAGTGGCCGCCTCCCGGGAATCCGCATGCAGCGTCATGGAAATATGCTTGCCGATGCGCACGTCTTCAACACCGGAGAGATGCAGGTTTTCCATGCTGTGGGCCACCGTTTTTCCCTGAGGGTCGAGAAGCTCCCGATGTGGCATGATGTCAATTTCAGCGATGTATTTCATATTGTTGCTTTTATTAGACTTGTTGAGTCTGTCCCGGAAGAACCAGCCATCGGTGCCGCGGGGCTTTCGGCTTCGCTCGGGCCCCAAGGGTCTTTTGAGACAAGCTCCGCGAGCTGAATCATGCGGTGCACCGTAATTTTGCCAGATCAGGAGCGCAGGGTCGTCTTTTGAATAAAAAAATGATAGACCGCAGATATCAGCACATAGGCCACGATGATGAAAGACAAGGCCGCTTCCCGCAGCCATACCAGCATCAGCACCGAAATGATGGCAAAGATATAGCGAATCTCGTTGCCCGCCCATGCCAAATTTTTCAACTTCAGACTGAACATGGTGAAGTTGGCCACCATCAGCCAGCATAACAAGGGTATGTTGAGGTATAAAAAAACAGGATGGCTGACCAACTGCGCCAGCCCGAACGAATCATACTGATATATCATCATCAGCCCGACGGCATACGCTGCACAGGAAGGCGTCGGCAGCCCGATGAAGTGCTCTGTCTGGCGCAGATCCAGGTTGAATCTGCCCAGCCGAAGGGCGGCAAAAAGGGAAATCAGAAAGGCAGGGGAGGCGGCAATCGTCAGTTCAATGGGAAAGACCTCCGTGCCTGACAAGCCCTTTACCAGCAGCATGTAAACGATGGCACCCGGCACCACCCCGAAAGAGACCATGTCTGCCAGCGAGTCCAGCTGCTGCCCCAGCGGGGATTTCACCTTGAGCGCCCTGGCAATCATTCCATCCAGATAATCCGATGCCATGCCCACCAGGCTGAAGAAGAGCGCCTGGTCGAACTGCCCATAGAACACACTGGCCAGCGCGCAGCATCCTGAAAACAGATTGAGCAGGGTAATCGTGTTCGGAATGTTTTTCTTCATTCCACAAATGTAAGGGGACGTCCGGTTTTTTTCAGCAGGCAGGGCTTATTTATTGTGCATTCCCCTGCTGTAAAAGTGACCTTGCTGAACCGTGCCGAGGCTGTCTCAAAATAC
>JBEAYO010000015.1:0-17005 GCA_041159285.1 Bacteroidota bacterium
GGGCTGCGCCCCGCGCCCTTTTCAATGCGAGTTGCAGCACATTAGCAAGTTTAAGCACTAACAAAATGGTTGAAAATCAAGGTCTTTTAATTACTGATTTTGCAGGATTGAGGTGCGGAAGCTGTCTCAAAAGACGCCTTTGGCAAGGTGCTTCCCTGTAGATGGTGCGCGAGGCTCAGCCCCTCGCCCTTTTCTAAAGGGAGAGTCTCGCCACGAGGTCTTTTGAGAGTTGTTCCGCCGATGCCGATTGCCCCGGTCAGGGCGGCGGGCGGGGTCCCGCGCCCTTATAAACGAAGGACATTGCACACCGCAACTTTTTACACAACCCCGAAGGCAAGCAGAATCGAATGAATTTTAATTGCTTTTGTCTATAAATGCCCATGGCATCAGCGCAGACAACTCGCAGACAATACACTTGAAGATTGCAACCAAAGGCCCGCACAGAGGAGGAAAAGCAAAATGACATTGACAGCCTGCAAGCTTCAAGTAGCCATAGAATTAATTGTTTAAGCACGGATGGTCATGCCTACCTGTTCCGGAACTCTTGTACGCTCACAACTGTGTAACAAGCGGAAGGCATTGCCGGAAGTGAAATCCTCCAGTTTATGAATAAGCGGATCTGGCTTGCATTGAGCTCTTGTCTGTTCGTGGGTGCAGCCATTGCACAAACGACAGTAAACCACCCCTACAACACGGGAATCCAAAACATCGTCGTCCCCTCGGGAGACACTATCTTTTATTACGACAGCGGTGGAGAAAGTAATAACTATGACGGTTTTACCAGCTTTTATCATTCCATGGTCACCTTTTCACCTGCCTTGCCAGGTCAAAAAATAAAGGTCCAGTTCACCTCCTTTTCCACGGAGGATAACTACGATGCCCTCTTCATTTACAATGGCAATGAAGCTGAGACCCCGGACCTCACCAATGCCTCAGTCAGCACTTCGTTGCCCAACCAGTTCAACAGCGGTTTGCCCCAGGGCGCCACCTTCCGCGAGGGTGGATTCATGGGGGGCGGCCTGCCCGGGGTTTTCGTCTCCACGGCGCCTTCCGGCGCCCTGACCTTTCAGTTCCAGTCTGATGCAGCTGTGAATCTGTCCGGATGGTCGGCCATCGTCACCAGCGAATGCTTCAGTTCCGGATCCAATGACATCGGGGTGGCATCCATTGACTCCCTCATCTTTCTGTGCCCGGGAAATCATCCCGTCTATGTCACGGTGCAGAACTTTGGCGACAATCAGGTTGACACCTTTACCTTGGAATGGGAATTCGACGGCGTGGCACAGCCACCGGTGCATTGGAACGCTGGCGTGTTGGATACCTGTGGCGGCGCTGGACCAATAACTGCTCCCGTTTTACTGGGAATCAAGACACTCGCCGCCGGAGGGACTCATGCTGTCAAAGTATGGACAAGTCAGCCCAACGGTTCGCCCGACCCCGTGAACAGCAACGACACCCTGCAGGCCACAGTGGCCCCTGCCCTCGGCGGAATTTACACCCTCGGTGGCTCCAGCCCCGATTACCCCAGCTTCAGCGCTGCGGTAAACGCCATGGTGACGCAGGGCATTTGCGACACGGTCATCTTCAATGTGCGCAACGGCACTTACAACGAGCAGGTAACCATCCCGGAAATCCCGGGAGCCGACTCTTTGCGGCCGGTGATCTTCCGCTCCGAATCCGGAGATAGCTCCCTGGTTATCCTGACATTTGAATCCACTGGTTTCGACCCCAATTACACCCTTCGGCTGAACGGGGCGGACTGGCTGACGTTCAGCCGAATGACCATGGAGGCCACGGGTACTGATTTCGGACGGGTAGTTGAAATCACCGGCGGGGCAAATCACAACCGCTTTCTGAACAACCGCTTCCTGGGGGTGAGCACTTCCTCCGCCTACGATCACATGACGCTCGTTGGTTCGCCGTACAGTGCATTCAACGAATTCAATGTGTTCAAGAACAACCATTTCCTGAATGGCAGCTACGGACTTTCATCCTGGGTCAATTACAACGGCAATCATGCCAGGGGACTGGAAGTGAGGGACAATATCTTTGAAAACCAGTATTGGATGGGCATCAGCACCAATAAGCAGTCCCACCCCATCATCAGCGGAAACCTCATCAGCGGCGGTGCGGGTTCCGGTTTTTACGGGATTGAAATAGTCGATGTTCAAGATGGCCTGGAGCTGACCTTCAACCAGATAAAGGGCATCGCTTCCGTGGGCAGCACCGGTATCAGTGCATCCAACATGAACGGCAGCCCTTCGGCAACCTGCCTCATCGCCAACAACTTTGTCCAACTGGGCGGCACAGACCTGACCTACGGCATGAATCTCACCTCTGACGATGAGTACCACCACATCCTGTTCAATACCATCAGGATTAGCAACACCAATCCGAGCAGCTGTGCGTTTTTTGATAACTCAGCCATGGACAAGCAGTTGAAAAACAACATCCTGTCAAATACCGGTGGCGGGATGGCCATCAGCGTCAGCAGCGGCAGTCTCCTATCCGATCACAACAATTTCCAGGTGACGGGTGGCATGCTCGGAAGAATAGGTACCGGCAACTACGCGGACCTGGCCAGCTGGCAGGCCGGCACAGGGCAGGACGGCAACTCCCTCGCCGTGAACCCATTGTTTCTTTTACCCGACGATTTCCACACCAGCGCCATTGAACTCAACGGCGCAGCGCAGGCATCTCCCCTCGTAGTCAGTGACCTGGACGGACAGCCACGAAATGTCTCTATGCCCGACATCGGTGCAGATGAATTCAATCCCGCAGCCCTCGACGCTTCGCTGGTGGCATTTGCCAGCCCGGTGCTGCCCTTCGCTCCTGGAGTCCAGGACGTCAAGGTAACTTTGAAAAACAACGGCATGACGACGCTCAGCAGCGCCACCATCGGCTGGAAGCTCAATGGAGCCAGCCAAACACCGGTCAGTTGGACCGGCAGCCTGGTCAGTGGCCAGAGTGATACGCTTAGCCTTGGCACGACGACTTTCAACCCGGGCGTGTCCTATGACCTGCAGGCCTTCTCCTCCCAGCCCAATGGGGTTGCTGATGAGAACCCGGCTAACGACACCCTTTTGCTGGATAACTTCTACACGGCGCTTGCCGGCGTTTACACCATCGGGGGCACCTCACCAGACTTCGCCGACTTTACCTCGGCAGTGGCTGCCCTGCACCTGCAGGGCGTGGCGGACTCAGTGATATTCAATGTCAGGAACGGCGCCTATCTTGAGCAAGTCACCATCCATCAAATCATGGGTGCCGGCAGTGCCCGCCCCGTCATCTTCCAGTCAGAATCGGGAGACAGCACCCAGGTGGTCCTTTCCTTTGAGGCCACCAGCAGTGCCGACAACTACACCCTGCGGCTCGCAGGCGCGGATTGGCTCAGGTTTCACCAACTCAGCATCCAGGCTACCGGTTCAACCTTCTCCCGGGTGTTGGAAATCAAACAGCTGGCCAACAACAACGTCGTGAGCAACTGCCGGCTCGAAGGTCCCCCGACCACTTCCACCTCGCCTTCCATGGCTCTTGTTTTCCAGGATGATTACAGTCAGAATGAATTCAATGTTTTTGAAAATAACCGCTTGCTCAACGGCTCCATGGGCATGTCGCTGAGCGGCTTTTTTGACACCCGATACACACAAGGACTGCAGGTCAAAGGCAATATATTCGAAAATCAATACATCCATGCTGTGCAGCTTTTTTCGTTCGAAACTCCACTGATCAGCAACAATGCCATCACCTCCAGTTCGGTTCATCCCAGTTACAGTGCCATCAGTGTCAATTATTGCCTGGGTATCAATATAATCGGGAACAAGCTATCCGGGTTGGATAACGTCGGAGCGGGGATAAAAATAGCCAACGTTGACGGAACTGCCACCCAGCCAGGCCTAATTGCGAACAATTTCGTTCAGATTGGCGGTTCTTCCCTCAATACGACGGGGATCAGCACCTCCAACTGCAGCTATCAGCACTTCCTGTACAACACTGTGCACATCACAAATACCGACTTCAGCAGCCAGGCCGTCAAGATGGTCGGCGGATCCAACAATGTGCTGAACAACAACATCTTTGCATGTACAGGCGGTGGCATCGCCATTCAATACGGCCCGCCGGGGATTGCTGCCAGCGATTTCAACGACTTTTATACATCCGGAACAGTCCTGTGCAACCTCGATGGCAACAATCTCGGCAGTCTGTACGGATGGCAGAACGCCACTGGTTTCGACGCCAACTCCCTGGCTCTGGACCCGGCCTTCGATTCCGTCGGCCACTATGTGGTCAACGAGCCGGTGCTGAACGGCTATGCACAGCCCAGCTCCCTGGTTGCCTACGACATTGAGGGAACCTTCCGAAGTGCCACGGCCCCCGACCTCGGCGTGCTGGAGTTTTCCTCCCCGCTCAATGAGGCTGCCCTGCTTTCCTTTGCCAGCCCCACGGTTCCCTTTGCCGCCGGTACTCAGAGTGTGCAGGTCAACCTCAGGAACAACGGTGCGTCGCCAATCGGCAGTGCCATCCTCCAATGGCAAGTGAATGGCGTCAGCCAGCCGGCGGTGGTATGGACAGGCAACCTGGCCGGTGGAGCCACTGCTGCCGTCAGCCTGGGTACTTATAACTTCAACCTTGGGATTTCCTATGAGCTGAAGGCCTGGCTGAGCCTTCCAAATGGCCTGGCAGACCCCTATCCCGCCAACGACACCACCATCCTGGAAAACCTGACCAGCGGCCTTGCGGGCGTTTACACCATCGGCGGCAGTTCACCTGACTTTGCCAATTTCTCCACCGCTGTGGAAGCCTTGCACTTGCGTGGCGTGGTGGGTGCTGTAGCATTCAACGTCCGCCCTGGCAATTACCTGGAGCAAATCACAATCAACCGAATACCGGGTGCTGACAGCCTCAAAACCGTCACTTTCCAGTCTGAATCGGGCGACAGCTCCCAGGTGGTGCTGAGGGCTTCTGGCAGTTTTGCCAATAATCACGTATTGAGACTAAACGGCACTGACTGGGTCAACTTCCGGAAGATGACCATTGAGCAGCTTTCCGCTTTGTTTGGCCAGTGCATCACTATCCAGGGTGGTTGCCATCACGTTTCATTCACCAGCAACCACATCAAGACCGTCGGACCAGACCACAGCGGCATCTATATCAACGATGATGCAAACTACCGGCTCGTCATACGAAACAATGATTTCCTGATGGGATATGCCGGACTGTACGCCCTGGGCTCTGCAAGTCAGCCAATACAAGGCCTGGTGGTGGAAGACAATCTCTTCCGGGACCAAAACAACACAGGCCTGTACCTCTATTACGCCACTGATCCGCTCGTGCGGGGCAATGAGGTGCGCAACAGCCAGTACGGCATCTACGTCGAGGCATCTTCAGCTGGTGCGGAAATAACAGGCAACCATATTTACAATATTGCCTTGACCGGCATTGTCCTGAGTGCTCTTGCCGGCACACCTGCCGACCCGGCGCTGGTCGCCAATAACTTCGTGCAGGCCGAGGGAACCAGCACCGCTTTCGGAATCTGGGTCAACAACGGCAGCAACCTGGAAATCGCCTTCAACAGCGTCAACATGACCAGTGTCCTGCCGTCGAGCACTGCCTTTTACAACGCAGGCGGCTCGGCGAAAAGGGTGCAGAATAATATTTTTGCCAACAGTGGCGGAGGCTATGCCTATTACAATGACACACCTGCCTCCATCGATCTTTCCGATCACAACGACCTCTACACCACCGGCTACTTCCTCGGCTTCTGGAATGGCTTCCACGCCAATCTCGCTGACTGGGTTGCCACTACCCAGCTGGACTCCCATTCGCTGTCGGTAAATCCTGCGTTTGTGAGTGCCACGGATTTGCACACCACATTGCCGGCCCTCAACGATGCCGGCAAGCCAATCCCCTCAGTGTTAACCGACTTCGACGGGGATGCGCGCGACCCTGCGATGCCCGACATCGGTGCCGATGAGTTCCCCATCAGCAATGAGGATGCCGGACTGACAGCGATTGACCAACCGGCAAAGCCTTTCCCCGCCGGCCTGCAGCCCGTGCTGGTTTCTGTATTTAATAACGGCCTGGACACCCTGGAGACCGTCACCATCCACTGGGAAGTGAACGGAGCGCCCCAGGCGCCCTTCAATTGGTCGGGGTCGCTGCTCAGCGGTGAAACGGCGGATTCTGTGAATATCGGCTCCTTCATTTTCAGCCTGTCCAACAGCTATGACATCCGCGCGTGGACCAGTCTGCCGAATGGCCTTGCTGACACCATCAACCACAATGATACCACCGAGTTGCTGGACCTTTACCCTGCCCTGGGTGGCTTTTACACCATCGGAGGCAGCGCCCCCGATTTTCCCGACTTCGCGCAGGCGGTACTTGCCCTGACCCTGGGCGGCGTGGTGGATTCCGTGGTTTTCAATGTGCGCGCCGGAACCTACCAGGAGCAGCTTTCCATCCCTGAAATCACAGGGGCCAGCCTCAGCCACAGCATAGCCTTCCAGTCGGAAAGCGGCGACAGCACAGCTGTCATCCTGACCTTCAACAACAATTCCGACCCCGCTGCCAATTACACCCTACTGCTGGACGGAGCTGACTTCCTCCGATTCCGGCGCCTGACCCTGCAAGGGGACGGCAACTTCAGCCGCCTGGCAGAACTGCGAAACGGGGCGGACAAGAACAGGTTCGAATACTGCCGCTTCCTCGCGGCCAACACCAATCACGAACTGGTGTACTCCGCAGAAAATTCCGTGAATGACAATTTCAACGCGTTCAATCACAATTACTTCAGCCAGGGCAGCTTAGGGATTCATCTCAGTGGCAACGGATCTAAGGAGACGGGGACGGTCGTAGCGTATAATGTTTTTAAAGACCAGGCCTACACTGCAGTTTACTTGAATAACCAGTCAGGGGCACAGGTCCTATCCAACGAGATTTCAACGGTACAGCCCTCCAATTTCAACGGAATATACATTGACCAATGCCAGGATAACATCAAGGTGTTGAAGAACAATGTCGGCCCCGTGCCTTTGGGCGTCGGCATTTATTTGAACAATTGCCAGAGCAGTCCGGGGCAGGAAGCCCTGGTGGCCAACAACTTCGTATATGTCGGCAGCGGCAATACCATATCACTGGGCATCAGTATCAACGGAGGCGCCCGTTTTCGCATCTATCACAACAACGTCCACAACGCCAGCAATAATGCCTCAACCTATTCATTTTACAACAACCTCGGCAACTTTGTCGAAGCCAGGAACAACGTTTTCGCCAGTTCCGGCGCCGGGCATGCCGTCGGCATCATAGGGGGCGGTTCCTTTGTCTCGGACTTCAACGACTTGTTCAGCACCGGAGGCGCTCATCTGGGTTACTGGGAGGGCACCCCGGCAGCCAATCTGGGCGAATGGCAGTCGGCGAGCGGCCAGGATATGCATTCCATTTCCGCCGACCCGCTCTTTGCCTCACCTTCCGACCTGCATGTCAGTGAGACAGACCTGAACCGGGCCGGCATGCCCCTCGCACAGGTCAGCGATGACTTTGACGGCGACCCCCGCGACCCGGTGTCACCGGATATCGGCGCGGATGAGTTCGCCCCCATGGCTTACAACGATGCCGGGGTGGTTGATATCCTTCAGCCCAATGACAATGTGCCCTTTGCCGCTGGCCTGCGGACTGTGACGGCGGTGGTGAAAAACAACGGACTGGACACCATTAATTCTCTCACCGTGCAGTGGCGAGTGAATAACATCCTCCAAACTCCGTATTCATGGAGCGGCACCCTCTTGCCCGGAGAACCTGACACGGTGGACATCGGCACTTACTTCTTCCCGGTCGGGTTGCCGCATGCCATCCTGGCTTACACCCAAAACCCTGACGGCGCTGCCGATACCACCAACTTCAATGACACGACCCTGGTTGCCGGGCTTTGGGCTGGCCTGGGCGGCGCTTACACCATCGGCGGCTCTCTGCCTGATTTCGCCGACTTCTCAGCGGCAGTGAATGCACTGAACGAGGGTGGCGTGGTCGCCGCTGTTACTTTCAATGTGCGCGGCGGTGTTTACAACGAGCAGATTGAGGTCCATCCCATCAAGGGCAGCAGCCTGGCCAATGCCGTTGCCTTCCAGTCGGAGTCGCTCGACAGTGCCGATGTCAGGCTGACGGCTGCCTACGGGAACCTGGTTTCCCTCAACGGGGCCGACCACCTGAGCTTCCGCCACCTGACGCTGGAGAAAACCGACTGGGGACATGTGGTTTCCATATCCAACGGGTCCAACAACGTGGGTTTCTTCGACAACCATATACTTTCTACTGATCCAGTCTCTTCCTATGATTTGATCAACAGTGGCAATTCCCTTGACAACAACACGGTGATAGCCAGGAACAGGCTCCGGGGTGGCAAGACGGCTGTCAGCCTCTCGGGTCAAGGAGCCTCTTCCACTTACCTCGAGTCGGGAACCATCATCGAGGACAACGACCTTTCCGGCTGCAGCCAGGGGATTTCCCTGAGTTATCAAAACGCTCCCCTGGTTCAGCGCAACGCAGTTTCCTCGTCCAGCCTCGGCATTGAATTGGTGCATAGCCGCAATCTTTTCCGGGTTTTGAACAATAAGGTGACCGTATCAGGTGCCGGCGCCTCCTCGGGCTATGGCCTCTTGATAGCTGATTCCGAAGGGACATCCGGCAACCGGGGCCTGGTGGCCAACAATTTCGTCCACGTGGATGGCACCGGGCCTTCGCATGGGATGTACATCAATGGCGGAGTCTATGCCAATTACCATTTCAACAACGTAAATATCAGCAACACGAACCCTTCGAGCCGGGCGTTTTTCAGCTTCGCGGGTTCCAACAAGCAACTGCTGAACAACGTGCTGGCCAACTCCGGTGGTGGCTATGCTGTCTCTGCAGATGGTGGCGGCGGGCTCCTGAGCGCAGATTACAACGACCTGTATGCCACTGGTCCCTACCTCGGCTCCTGGAACGGGACTATCGCTCCCGACCTGCCGACCTACCGCGCATTGAGCGGAAGGGAGTCAAATTCCCTGTCGGTCAACCCGCTTTTCTTTTCCGATACCGACCTGCACGTCCTTCAAACGCAACTGGACAGTGCCGCCTTCGTCGTCACCGGCATCACGCAGGACATTGACGGTCAGCCCAGGAATGCCACCCATCCCGATATCGGTGCCGACGAGATTGCCTTTCTGCCCGATGACCTCGGCGTGTCCATGCTGGTATCTCCCGCGAGTGCCTGTACCTTGAGCGGATCCGAGGCCGTGACGGTCAAGGTTCAAAATTACAGTTCCTCGCCGCTCACCGGCTTCTCCGTGGCCTATTCGGTCAATGGCGGAGCCCCGGTGGTGCAAAGTGCCGGCTCGCTGAGCGTTCCTGCCGGTGGCACTGCCAACTTCACCTTCTCCACCCCGGTGAACATGGCAACCACCGGCCTTTATGAAGTATCAGCGTGGACTGTTTTCGCCCCGGACACCAATGAGGTCAACGACACCCTCTTCGCCACCGTCAACCATACCGGAGCACCCGGCTTGGTCAATAACATGATTCCAGTGGATGGGGCAGACGATTTGCCGGTCAACGTCACCTTCTCCTGGTCGCCGGCCTCCGCTTCCAGCAAGTACGATTTGTACATCTGGAATGCCAGCGGCACGCAGCCCTTGCTGCCTACGGCCCCCAATATCACGCAAATCAGTTACTTTTTCAGCGGCTCCAACTTCTTCAGCTACGGCCAGACTTATAAGTGGCGGGTCGTGGCGAAGAACAACTTCTGCTCCACGCCCGGGCCCGTGCAGCAGTTCACCATCCTGAACCTTCCCGATTTCAGCGTGCCCGAGGTCACTGCGCCGGTGTCTGCTTTCTCAGGACAGTCCATTGGGATTAACTGGCAGGTCAAGAACACCGGCAGCGGCTCCACCGCCATGAATACGTGGATTGATGCGGTTTTCCTGTCGAGTGACATGTTCTTTGACCCCAACACGGATGTCAACCTCGGGACGGCCACCAATTTCAGTGCCCTGGATGTGATGGAGAGCTATTCCAATACGGCTTCCTTCACGCTCCCCAACGGCATCAGCGGAAATTATTACATATTTGTCGTCGCAGACTACTACGATTATCTGACGGAAGCGAGCGAGAACAACAACAGCAAGATAAGCGCTGCGCTGCCGGTGACGCTGACCCCGCCGCCGGACCTCTTTGTGCCGCTCATCATACCGCCTGGCAATGCCTTTTCCGGGACGCCTGTGACCATCAACATCACTGTGAAAAACCAAGGCCTCGGAGAAACCCGCTCCGGAAACTGGGTTGACCGGGTCTGGCTTTCTCCTGACCCAGGTGCCCTGAGCACCACCAACGCCACCTTGCTGGGTACCAGGCCATTCTCCGGGACGCTCGGCGTCAATGCGACTTATACCTTCAATCTGACTGAAATGCTGCCCCAGGGCATCAGCGGTACGTACTACATCTATGTGCAAACCGACGCAAATAGTGAGGAGTACGAACAGGCCAACGAGACCAACAACACCAGCCGCAGCCCGGCCTTCAACATCTTCCTGACGCCGCCGCCCGACCTGCAGGTGACCGCGGCCTCCGCCCCTGCCAGCGGTAGCAACAGGGAAGTTGTCACCTTGTCCTGGACCGTGGAAAACCTCGGCGGCTCAGCTGCCCCTGCTGGCTGGTTCGACAGGGTTTTCATCAGCCCGAATCCCGCTCTGACGGATTTTACCTCCGCGGTTCAACTGGGCAGCTTTTTATCGACAGCCAGCCTGCAGCCCGGGGCCAGCTACACTCAAACGAAAACCCTGAACCTGCCTGACAGCATCACCGGCGATTACTACTTCTATGTGCTCACAGATGCCTATGACAATGTGTTCGAGCACACTTTCAACAATAACAACAGCCTGAGGGTCAGCAATGCCACGGCTGTGCTAACGCCCAACCTGGCCGTCTCCGGCATTCAGGTGCTGAATGCTGCCAACTCTGGCGACACCCTGCAGCTATCCTGGCGGGTAAAAAACACCGGCCCGGGAAAGCTGCTCACCGGAAGCTGGAGCGATCGGGTTTACATCTCAACCAGCAGCAGCTACTCCGGCAACCCGACACAGGTAGGCAGCCTTGCCGCCACCAACCTGACCCTGCTGCCGGGCGACAGCATCAGCCGCTCCGCAACTGTCATCCTGCCCAACGGCATTTCCGGGCAATACCATCTTTTCGTGTTCACCGACGGTGGCTTGCAGGTGTATGAAAACAACCTGGAATCCAACAACGTCAACCAGCCAGGATTGTCGCTGCCCGTGACCCTGTCACCCTATCCGGATCTTGTGCCTGTCAATTTCACAGGCGCTACGGCGGGCCAGGCCGGAGGTGCCGTGCCCGTCAGCTACGTTGTCAGGAACATGGGCACCGGGGCGGCTCAGGGGCTCAGCTGGAAGGACAAGGTGTACCTTTCGAACAGCAGCAGTTTCAATCCCACCAACGCCGCCCTCCTGCGTATAGAGGGCTCGTCGCAGACCGTGCCAAAAGACTCGAGCTACAGCAGGAGCTTTCATGTCAACCTGCCGTCCAGCCTGAATACCGGGACCTATTATTTCTTCGTGGAAGCCGACCAGGAAAACCAGGTCTATGAACATACCCAGGAGGGCAACAACCGGCTGGCCGGCAATCCCATCGCCGTGACGGGCCACCCGCAGGTGGACCTGTCAGTGACGGCTGCCCAGGGACCGGCTACGGCTAATTCCGGAGAAACCATCTCCGTTAGCTGGACGGTGTCCAACCTGGCGGGCGTCCCCACCATTGTCACTGGCTGGGAAGACGGGATTTTCCTTTCGACCGACCAGCAGTTCGATGCCGGGACAGACATCCTGCTGGGAACCCGGCAACAGGGCGGACCGCTGTCTGCCGGTGCCAGTTACTCAGCCAGCAAGTCGGTCAGCCTGCCAAATGGCATCTCCGGCACGTACTACCTCATCGTTCGGACAGACCGCAATTCGAAGAACAATGACAGCAATCCGGGCAACAACCACAAGGTGGGCACCAACGGCGTCGGCGCCGTGCAGCCCATCGTCATCATCCTGGCGCCGTCGCCTAACCTCGCCATTGCCAATTTCACCCTGCCGCCGCAGTGCTTCGCCGGACAGCAGGTCGAGGCCCATTGGACGATCCAAAACATCGGGAATGGCGGCACTGCCGGCCAAAGCTGGACAGACAAGTTTTACCTGAGCACTGACCTCGTGCTCGACAACGCTGACCTGCTTGTCGGTTCCAGGGTCAACACTAGTTCGCTTTTGAATGGCTCGGGCTATACCGACACCATCGAGCTGACCATCCCGGTCAGCCAGGTCGGCAACCGGATCCTCATCCTCAAGACCGACGCCAACGACGCCGTTTACGAACACAACGGGGAAAACAACAACACCGCCACTGCCAGTACACTGGTCATCCTGCCGCCTCCGAGCGACCTGGTGGCAATGAACGTCTCTGCTCCGGCCATGGCTGCGGCCGGGGAGGAAGTGATGGTGACCTGGAAGCTGAAAAACCAGGGTGCCAACCCCGCCGTGGGAGCTATGAAAGAAGCCGTTTTCTTCTCTGACGACAATACCTGGGACGTCAACGACGCCCTGCTCGCCACGCTGAGTGACAATGTTGACCTCTCGCCTGGCGAGACCCAGAGCCGCAGCCTGCTGGCTGACCTTCGCGGCGTGGAGGAGGGCAGCTACTTCGTCGTCGTGCGCACCGACATCCTCGATAATATTTTTGAGGGCAACAATGCGAACAACACCTCGGTCTCCACCTATCCGGTCAACGTCGTCATCCAGGAGTTGCCATTCAATGTGGCAACTCCTGCGGTTCTCTATGACAACCGGCAGTTATATTACCGAATAGAGACAGACGGACTGGATGGGGAGACCATGCTCGTTACCCTCACCGGCGATTCGCTGAATGGCATCAACGAGTTATACCTGCGGCACGAAATGTCGCCGACCCGGGCCGTTCACGACTACTCCCACGACACACCGTTCTCCGGCAACCAGCAGTTGTTGGTGCCCGCACTCGCTGGAGGAACCTATTACCTGATGGCTTATGGCAGCAGCTCCGTCGCCGACCAGCAAAACATCACCTTGCTGGCAGAGATCCTGGAGTTCGAGATACTCAGCGTGAACGGCAACCAGGGAGGCAACAACGGCTATGCGACCATCCAGGTCAGGGGCTCCAAGTTTGATTCCACGATGAGCGTCATCCTCGAGCGCTTCGGAAATGCCGTGCCGCCGGTCAGCGTGCACTATGTGAACCCGACGCTGGTGTTTGCCACCTTTGACCTTCGCAACCGGCCGCTGGGCCTTTACGATGTCACTGCCATTAAGACCAACGGGGAGACAGCCACGCTCGACGATGGCTTTACCATCGTTCCCGGCAGTGATTCCAAACTGGCCACCAACCTGATATATCCACCCAATTCCCGTGTCAATAACATTGTGCCGGTCACGGTGGAATATCAAAATACCGGTGACACGGATCTGCTGAACCCCGTCGTCCGGCTCATCAGCTTGTCTGGCGCTCCTGTCGCCTTCAGTCCTGATGACCTGGTGCTTGGACTTACTGAACTTGAAATTCCGTTGTCGGAATCCAATGCCCCACCCGGACTGCTCCGGCCCGGGGCAGCGGGGAACGTCACTGTTTACGCCAAGGCGACGGCAGCACTCGAGTTCCTGATATTGTTGCCTGACTTAGACTAATTAACGCAATGGCTTTCCGGGGGCTGAAAGTGATTTCAGCTCCCGCAGGCCAGCCAACTCAAAATCATATCAGACATGAAATTCAAGTTTACTTTTTTCCTGGCATTGGCCTGGTGTAGCTGGGCATGGGGGCAAGCCAACGCGGGGCCGGACGTGCTGATCTGCCCCGGGTCATCTGTCAGCATAGGAACGTCTGGCTTTGGTACCTTTTGTTACCACTGGGAGCCGGCAACAGGACTGAGTGACCCGCAATCTCCTACTCCCGCTGCCTCGCCTGCACAGACCACCACATACACCCTGACCGTCATCTCCGAGGACTTCAGCAACCGCTGGACCGACCAGGTGACTGTCACCGTGGACCAGATTCAAAGTTTCTCGGTCACTCCCAAAAAGTGCTGTTGGGCGAAAGACGATGTGCTGCAGGTGGGGGATTTTGACATCATGACCACTCCGGCGGGCGCTCAGACCATGATCACCTTTGATCCGCCTAAAGCTGAGTTCCCTTCTACCTACTTAGGCCAGGCTAATACGTATGTCCAGGAGGTGGTGGTTAAGTTGACCTGTGGCCAGGCAGTGCTGGAGCAAAAAGTTAATATCACCGTAGTGGATGAGAATGCAGAGTTCTCGCCCTCATTCTCAACAGGATTTCAGAACATTGGTGATATCGTGGAGGGGGCCTGCAAATTTGCAGACGATCTAGGCGGCATACTCAATTATGTAACATTGGCGACTGCCGGAATCTGCGCGCCTTCCGCGGATTGTACATTTTCTTTACCAACTCAAGGCTTATCCTTTTCCAAAAAGTGCTGCGGTGATGATCCGAGCTCTTGCATAAAAGACAAAGCCAAGATAAGCTTAGTATCCGGCGGCATTTCTGCAGGGCTGGCCTGTTACGTGCCATTTGCAGGTGTGCCGGGCGGGGCGACTTTAAACGTGACTGTGGAGGCTACTGTGTCGGCAGGGGCAAGTCTCGGACTCGGTGTGGGAAATGAATGTGACTCGGGGAATTTAGATGCCTGCATCACCTTCCCTTTGGTTGGTACAATCGGTGGCGGTGTTTCAAGTTGTGTTGGGCCCTGCGGTGCAGGCATCATCCAGGTTGACGGCTTATTGGTGGGGGGAATCACATTTGACAATGACTTCGGAATTTGCTTTCCCAACAGTCAGGTCACTGTCCCTACTGCGGCGTGCATATTCGCCGACCTGGTGGCCAGGTTTGAATTTGCCTCGGGAGTTGTCAGCGTAGGCGTACCAGTGCCTGTGGTGCCAAAGAAGTGTTTTTAAAGCAAATAAGAACTGCGACTTTATGTATTTTGAAAAAGTCAAGCTTAAATTCACATGAAAAAATTAAAAACAATTGCTTTTCAAATCGGCCTCGTCCTGGCACTTCTTTCTATCACCGTGCCGGCTTCAGCGGGCAGGTTGCCTTTTTCGGGTGTCGCGGCAGACACATTCCCAATCTTTTTGCCCTATAATTTCCAACTCGGAATCCCAATCTTGGACTCGCTGCCTTTGTCTGTTGATACTGCCCACCAAATCTGCGACTCCCTGTTTGAGTACAACGTGCTGGGAATGGTGTTTCCTGACTCAACCTCAGGTCTCATTGACGATGAAGTCGGCACCCCCTGCAATGGTCGCTTCACGCCCTTCGAGGCGATTTGCACCCTCTTGGCTGCCTATAAAACCGGAGACGTGGCCACTGTGCTGAATCAATACCTGCCAGAAGACCAGGCAGCCATGACAGCACTGATTGCCGACCCCGTCTCCGCAGCCAATTTCCAGGCGGTTATTTCAGCCATTCAAAGCATGAGCGTCAAAGTCACTGTTTCGGATGGAATCGGGCACCTCATTGTTTGCGATGTTTATTTTGCCGGTGGGCAGAAAGGTGTCATGCCTTATTATGTGTCGCAATCCAATGGCGAATGGTTCGTCCGCGCCAAAGAGGATTCCCTCGCATTCACTTCCAACCTTATTGTTGCCCTGGACAAAATAGACGCTTCAGATTTGGTGATGCCTTCCGATGCAGATGCCGATGGCATCGTCAACGCTGCCGATAATTGCCCTTGTGACCCCAATGCCTCCCAGGCAGATACGGATGGAGATGGAGCCGGCGATGCCTGCGACCTTTGCCCGGGCACAAACAATTCCAGCCAGGCTGATATTGATGCTGACGGGCTGGGTGATGCCTGCGACAATTGTCCCTTATACCCGAACGCTGCTCAGGCCGACCAGGACAATGATGGCCTCGGGGACGAATGTGACGAGGACGTGGACGGCGATGGCATACTCAATATTGTTGATAATTGTCCCTTCGCGGCGAATGCTCAGCAATCTGACAGCGACGGCGATTTCCGGGGCGATGAGTGCGATAATTGCCCCGGCTTGTACAACCTGCTCCAAAGAGACTTCGATGAAGACAGCATCGGGGATGATTGCGATCCCGACCTCGATGGCGATGGCATACCCAATACCTCTGATACGGATTCCGACAATGACGGCATTCTGAACAGCAGTGACAACTGTGACGGCGTTCAAAACCCCGACCAGGCAGATGGAGACGGCGACGGGGTGGGGGATGTCTGCGACAATTGCCTCGACAGTCTGAACGCCGACCAAGCCGACGTGGATTTGGATGGCATTGGAGATGCCTGTGACAGTGACTGGGATAACGACGGCATCTCCAACGCCCTTGACAATTGCCCGTTGGTGCCCAATTACCAGGAAAACGCCGATAACGATGGATTTGGCGATGCCTGTGACCCCGACGCCGATAACGACGGGGTGATGGATGCCGTTGACAACTGCGACCTTGTTCAAAACCCCGACCAGGCCGATAGTGACGGAGATGGCATCGGCAATTATTGCGACAACTGCGTGAGTGTTGCCAATTCCAATCAATTGGATACCGACCGCGATTGGTTTGGCGATGCCTGCGACACCGACATGGATGGCGACAATGTGCCCAACGGCAGCGACAACTGCCCGCTGGCCCAAAATGGAAACCAGTCAGACGTGGACGGCGATGGCCAGGGAGACGCCTGCGATTCCGATGCGGACAATGACGGTGTGTCCAATACATTGGACAATTGCGACCTGGTGGCTAACCCAAATCAGGAAGATGCCGACGGCGATAGCGTCGGCAACGCCTGTGAAGTGGATGCCGATAATGATGGAATCCCCAACACCATTGACAATTGCCCGCTGATTGCCAATCCCAACCAACTAGACTCCGACGGGGATGGCATAGGCGATGTCTGCGACCTGTG